>JBDIBE010000029.1:0-17037 GCA_039812785.1 Thermoanaerobaculia bacterium
CCGAGGCTGTACCCGGCAGAGGCCGAGGGCTCGAGGCCGTGCTCCTCGGCGAGGACGTCGAGCGCCGCGACCGAGACGGCGAAGACGCCGACCTGGGCCGGGAGGTCGTCGTGGAGGTCGCGCCGCCCCTCGCCGAAGAAGACGGCCGGGACGTCGACGTCCGTCCGTTCGGCGACCCCGGCGAAGAACGAGGAGACGTAGGGATGCGCGGCCGCGAGGGCCTCGCCCATCCCCGCCTTCTCGGAGAGCTGCCCCGGGAAGAGCGCGGCGAACCTCATGCCGCCGCTCCCTTCTGCCACGAGCCGGGCGGGAAGGCCTCGGCGAGGGAGACGGAGCGGTGACGCTCGAGGAGGCGCGCGAGCCGCGGGAGGACGCGCTCCCGGCCCGCGAAATGGACGAGGCGCGGCAGGGGCGCGAGCTCCATGGCGGGGTGGGCCTCGTCGACCTCCCACGGGTGGACGTAGAAGACGGGGCGCTCGCCGCGCGCGAGGGCCGCCTCCGTCTCGGAGGCGACGCGCGACTCGCGGGAGAGGCGCGAGGTCCACCCCCCGCCGAGCATGGCGGGCTGGCCGAAGAAGGTGCCGACGAAAGGGGGGACCTCGAGGAGGCCGCCCGCCGGGGTATGCAGGACCGAGGGACGGAGGGGGTTCCCGAGGTCGCCGATCGGCGGGACGGCCAGGAGCGACGAGTCGACGGCGAATCCCTCGGCGACGAGCGTCGAGAGGTGGGGGCTCGCCGTCGTCCGGAGGGACCACTCCGGGGCCCGGTAGGCGACGGGACGGGCTCCGCAGGCCGCCTCGATCGCCGCCCGCGCGGCGCGGAGGTCGGCCCGGAACTCGTCCTGCGACATGGCGTTCGCCCGGCGATGGAGGTCTCCGTGGCAGCCGATCTCGTGCCCCGCCTCGGCGATCCGCCTCACGAGGCCGGGGTGGCGGCGAGCGACCCAGCCGAGGACGAAGAAGGTCGCGCGGGACGAGCTCTCATCGAGGAGCTCGAGGATTCGTTCGGTCGCCGGGACGACGCGCGACGGGAAGCTCTCCCACCGCGAGGGGTCGTCGTAGACCGGGTGGCCGCAGACGTGGAACCACTCTTCCACGTCGACGGTCAGGACGAGGCTCGGGGCCGACATGGCGGCGGATTATGACTCGTCCGACCCGGTCGTCTTGAAGTGGACCGAGAGCCAGGACGTGACCCAGGTGTCGCGGAAGGGACGGTAGTGCCGGTGGCCGGTCGCGTAGATCGTCCGGACCGGGACGACCTCGAACCGGGAGAGCTGGCGGGAGGCCTTGATGAGCATCTCGTTCTCGATGGCGTAGCGGTTCGAGGTGAGCCGGAGCCTGCGGAGGAGCGCCGCGGAGAGGACCCGGTACCCGGACTGGCCGTCCTCGACGGGGAGGCCGGTCATCCGGGAGAGGACCCGGTCTCCGATCGTGTTGGCCCAGTAGTTCCTGGCGGGCATCCCCTCGGGATTCGAGAGGCGCGAGCCGACGACGAAGTCGGCCCCCTTCCGGGCCGCTTCGAGGAGGGTCGGGAGGTCGTCGGGGTCGTGCTGCCCGTCGCCGTCTACGAAGGCGACGTGGCTCCACTCTCCCGCGAGGAGGGCGCCGATCCCGTCCCGCATCGCCCGCCCCTTACCACCGTTCGCCTCCCGGCGGAGAACTTTCGCTCCCGCCTCCCGGGCGGCCTCGGCCGTGCGGTCCTCGCTCCCGTCGTCGACGACGAGGACTTCCGGAACGTGCCGCAGGAGCCCCCGGACGACGTCACCGACCCACTTTTCGCATCGAAAAGCGGGCACCAGGGCGGCGGGCCGGAAGAGGCTTTCTGAGGTTGACGTGCCCCGCAACTTTGTGAAAATTAGCACGAGCGCCGAATGGGCACACCTGACGCCTTCCTCCCCATCCTCCTCATGCTCACGGCGGCCGCGATCATCGGGGCCGCCCTCCTGTTCCTGAACGGGGTGATGGGCCGCAAGGTCCGCACCCTCCGCAAGCTGGGACCGTACGAGAGCGGCCTGCCGCTCCTCGACGACAACCGGAAGCGGATCTCCGTCAAGTTCTTCATCGTCGCGATGGTCTTCATCCTCTTCGACGTGGAGACGGGATTCCTCTGGCCATGGGCCACCGTCCTCGACGAGGGCGGCTGGACCGTGTTCTGGCCGATGATCGTCTTCCTCGCCGTCCTGGCCCTCGCGGACGCCTATCTCTGGAAGAAGGGAGCGTTCGACTGGGAATGAGCGGCGGCGCGAACACCCCCGTGGAAAACCTGCCCGGCACGCCCCCCGCGGGCGAGCACGGCGCCCTCTCCTGCGGCAAGGAGCTCTCCTTCTCCGCCGCGGCCGAGGCGCGATTCCAGAAGCTCCTGACCCGGTACCCGACGAAGCAGGCGGCCCTCCTGCCGACGCTCTGGATCGCCCAGGGCGAGTGGGGCTGGATCTCCCGCGAGGCGGTCGACTACGTCGCCTCGCGCCTGGAGCTCTCCCCCGCCTTCGTCTGGGGCGTCGTGACGTTCTACACGATGTACAACCGGGCGCCCGTCGGCAAGCACCTCATCCAGGTCTGCACGTCGATCTCCTGCCACCTGAACGGCGCGGAAGAGGTCTTCCACGAGTGCCGGAAGAAGCTCGGCGGGCTGAAGCCCGGCGAGACGTCGGCCGACGGGAAGTACACCGTCGTCGAGGTGGAGTGCCTGGCCCAGTGCGACAAGGCGCCGGCCGTGATGGTGAACGGCGACGACCACGAGCGGATCACCCTCGACAAACTCGACGCCTTCCTCGCCGAGCTGAAATGAGCGAATTCGCGCCCGTCCTCACCGCCCGCATCGGGAAGAAGAGCTCCTGCGCCCTCGCGACGTACGTCGCCGACGGCGGCTACGATTCGTGGAAGAAGGTCCTCGCCGGCTCGAAGACGGGCGAGTGGACCCCGGCGAAGCTGACCGACATGGTCAAGGCGTCGGGCCTCCGGGGCCGCGGCGGCGCCGGCTTCCCGACCGGGATGAAGTGGACCTTCGTCCCGCCGAAGGAGAAGAGGGGCGGCAAGCCCGTCTACCTCCTCTGCAACGCCGACGAGTCCGAGCCCGGCACCTTCAAGGACCGCGTCCTCATCGAGAAGGACCCGCACCAGATCCTCGAGGGGATGATGCTCGCGAGCTTCGCGCTCGACGTGAGGCACGCCTACATCTACATCCGCGGCGAGATGGTCCACGGCGCCGAGATCCTGAACGCCGCCATCGACGAGGCGTACGCGGCCGGCCTCCTCGGGAAGGACGTCCTCGGGAGCGGCCTCGACTTCGACATCACCGTCCACCGCGGGGCGGGCGCCTACATCTGCGGCGAGGAGACGGCGCTCATCGAGAGCCTCGAGGGCAAGCGCGGCCACCCGCGCATCAAGCCCCCCTTCCCCGCCGTCTCGGGCGTCTGGGCGGCGCCGACCGTCGTCAACAACGTCGAGACGCTCTGCTGCGTGAAGCACATCGTCGACCGCGGCGCCGACTGGTTCAAGTCGATCGGCCGGAACGAGCGGAACACGGGCCCGAAGCTCTACTGCATGTCGGGGCACCTGAACAACCCGGGCGTCTTCGAGGCCCCGATGGGGATCCCCTTCCGCGACCTCCTCGCCCTCGCCGGCGGGGTTCGCGAGGGGCGGAAGGTGAAGGCCGTCATTCCCGGCGGCTCCTCGGCCCCGATGCTGACGGGCGAGGAGATGATGGACGTCCCGATGGACTTCGACGGCGTCGCCGCCGCGAAGTCGATGCTCGGGTCGGCCGCCGTCATCGTCATGGACGAGACGACGGACATCCCGAAGGCCCTGACGAACATCGCGAAGTTCTACGCCCACGAGTCGTGCGGCCAGTGCACGCCGTGCCGCGAGGGGACCCCCTGGCTCCTGAAGATGCTGAAGCGCATCGTGAGCGGCGAGGGGAAGAAGGACGACGTCGAGCTCCTCCTGCAGGTCGCGGGGCAGATGGGGAACGGGATGACGATCTGCGTCTTCGCCGACGCGGCGATCGCCCCCGTCCTCTCGGCGATCCCGAAGTTCCGGGCCGAGTTCGACGCCTACGTCGCGAGGTCGGGGGCGCCCGGGTTCGCGGTGCCCGCGCCGGCCGAGATCACTCCGAAGCTCGCCGAGCGGATGGCGGAAGGGATGCACTCCTGATGGCGAAGGTCACCGTCGACGGGCGGACGGTCGACGTCCCCGACAGCACGAACGTCCTCGAGGCGTGCCGGGCGGCCGGGGTCGACGTCCCGCACTTCTGCTACCACCCCCGCCTCTCCGTCGTCGGCCAGTGCCGGATGTGCATGGTCGAGATCGAAGGGGTCCCGAAGGTCCAGGCCTCCTGCACGGTCCCCGTGCGCGACGGCATGGTCGTCCACGCGAGCTCGGAGAAGGCCCTCGCCGCGCGCAACGCGACGATGGAGTTCCTCCTCGTCAACCACCCGCTCGACTGCCCCATCTGCGACCAGGCCGGCGAGTGCAAGCTCCAGGACAACGCCGTCTCCGCCGGGCTCCCCGTCTCGCGGACGGTCGAGAAGCGGCGGCAGTTCCCCGGCTACGACCGGACGAGCATCGGCCCCCACGTCATCGCCGACATGACGCGCTGCATCCACTGCACGCGCTGCATCCGCTTCTGCAGCGAGATCGCCGGGACGGGCGAGCTCTCCCTCATCGAGCGCGGCGGGCACGCCATCGTCTGGACTCACGAGGGCAGGGAGCTCGACAACCCCTGGTCGGCCTGCGCCGCGGACGTCTGCCCCGTCGGCGCCCTGACGACGAAGGAGTTCCGGTTCCGCAAGCGCGTCTGGTGGCTCGACAAGGCGCGTTCGGTCTGCGACGGCTGCGAGATCGGCTGCAACGTCTCGATCGAGCACCGCGACCGCGTCGTCTACCGCTTCCTCCCCCGCGTGAACCTCCGGGTCAACGACTTCTGGATGTGCGACTACGGCCGCTTCCGCGCCGAGGAGCTGAACGGGAACGACCACGCCCGCCCCGTCCTCCGCTCCGGAGGGAACGCCCGCGAGACGAACTGGGGCGAGGCGCTCGACGCGGTGAAGGCCGCCGTCGACGCGGCCGTCGCGAAGGACCCGGCCTCCGTCCTCGTCCTCGGCTCCGCGCGCCTCGCGACCGAGGAGAGCTGGCTCCTCGCCCAGCTCTTCAGGGGAACCGTCGGCACGCCCCAGGTCGAGTTCCACCCCGACCTCGGAGAGGAGCGGAAGATCAAGAACCCCTCCGTCCCCGGCGGCTGGCTGATCGGCAAGGAGGCCGCGCCGAACTCGCGGGGCGCCGAGGCCGCGGGCGTCGCCCGTGCCGGGAAGGGCTCCGCCCTCGCCCGCCTGCTGGACGGCTCGTACACCCCGGACGTCCTCTACGTCGCCGACGCGGAGTTCACCTCGCGGACGGCCGATCCGGAGTTCGTCCGGGCGCTCCGCCGCGCGAGGACGCTCGTCGTCCACGGCCGGCGGAAGAACGCCCTGACCGAGGCGGCCGACGTGCTGCTGCCGGTCGCGAGCCTCGCGGGGAAGGAAGGGACGTTCGTGAACGTCCTCGGCCTCGTCCAGAGGTTCGACGTCGCCATCGTCCCCCCGCCCGTCGTGAGGACCGACCTCGAGGTCCTCCTCCACCTCGGGAAGCGCTGGGGCGCCTTCGACGCCCGCTGGACCGCGAAGGACGTCTTCGAGCGGATGCGGGCGAGCGTCCCCGGCTACGCCGGCCTCGAGTGGGACTCCCCCGCCGTGCGCGGCAACGACGCGTCGGCCTCGCCGACCTCGGCCTACGACGTCCTCCTCGAGCGGCGGCTCTCGAACCCGGCCGAGATCCTCGCGGAGACGACGGCGAAGGCGAGCGGAGGAGAGAAGTGAGCGAAGTCACCTTCGCGCTCGCGGCCGCGGGCGCCAAGATCCTCTTCGTCTGGCTCGTGGCCCTCGCCGTGATCCTCCCCAACCTCGTCTGGGCGGAACGGCGGGTCGCGGGGATGATCCAGGACCGCCCCGGCCCGAACCGGGTCGGCCCGTTCGGCCTCTTCCAGATCGTCGCGGACGGCACGAAGTTCTTCATGAAGGAGACCGTGACGCCGCTCTACGTCGACAAGCTCCTCTACAACCTCGCGCCCTGGATCACGCTGATGCCGGGGCTCGTGACGTTCGCCGTCATCCCGTTCGGGGCGACGCTCCCCGTCACGATCGGCGGGGTCACGCGCGAGGTGCCGCTCGTCGTCGCCGACGTGAACATCGGGATCCTCTACATCTTCGCGTTCACCGGCCTCGGCGTGTACGGGATCGTCCTCGCGGGATGGTCGTCGAACAACAAGTACTCCCTGATGGGAGGCCTCCGGGCCTCCGCCCAGGTGATCAGCTACGAGCTCGCGATGGGCTTCGCGGCCGCCGGGGTCTTCCTCGCCGCCGGGACGCTCCGCCTCTCCGGCGTCGTCGAGTGGCAGGCGGCGCACACCTGGAACGTCGTCCCGCAGTTCGTCGGCTTCTTCGTCTTCCTCGTCGCGGCCTTCGCCGAGACGAACCGGCTCCCCTTCGACCTCGCCGAGGCCGAGGCCGAGCTCGTCGCCGGGTACCACACCGAGTACTCGGCCTTCAAGTTCGGCATGTTCTTCATGGGCGAGTACGCGAACATGGTCGCGGCCTCGGGGCTCCTCGCGACGCTCTACTTCGGCGGCTGGTCGCTGCCGGGAGTGACCTTCACCGGCGTCGGCGGCGCCCTCGCCTCGGTCGCCGTCTTCTTCGCGAAGACGCTCGCCTTCATCTTCTTCTTCCTCTGGGTCCGCTGGACGCTCCCCCGCTTCCGCTACGACCAGCTCATGGACATCGGCTGGAAGTTCCTCCTGCCGCTCTCCTTCTTCCACCTGATCGCCGTCGCGGCGTTCGTCGCCGCGAAGTGAGGGCCTGAAGCCGATGTCGCTCGAGCTCGTCGTCTTCGCGATCGCCTCGGGGCTCGCGATCGTCTCCGCCCTCGCCATGGTCGTCGTGAAGACGCCCGTGAGGAGCGTCCTCTCCCTCGTCCTGACCTTCTTCTGCCTCGCGGTCCTCTCGATCCTCCTGGCGGCGCCCTTCGTCGCGGCGCTCCAGGTGATCGTCTACGCGGGCGCGATCCTCGTCCTCTTCCTCTTCGTCATCATGCTGCTCAACCTGCAGCAGGAGGCGGAGGACAGGGACGAGCGGCCCGTCCAGAAGTGGCTCGGCCTCGTCGCCGTCGTGGCGCTCGGCGGGCTCCTCCTCGGCGTGACGCTCCGCGCGGGCGCCCCGCCGGTCCCCGCCGCGGGCGGCCTCATCCCGGCGAAGGACGAGATCCCGATCCTCGGGAGGCTCCTCTTCTCCGACTACCTGCTCGCCTTCGAGGCGCTCTCGGTGCTGCTGCTCCTCGCGGCCGTCGGCGCGCTCGTCCTCTCCAAGCGGAGGTTCGACTGAGATGGAGGGCGCCGCGATGAACGCCGTCGTCCCGATGGCCGTCCCCCTGAACGCGTACCTCGCCGTGGGGACGATCCTCTTCGTCATCGGGCTCGCGGGGACGCTCCTGAAGAGGAACACCCTCTCGATGTTCCTCTCGATCGAGCTGATGATGAACGCCGTCAACCTCCTCGTCCTGGCCTACGCCCGGATGCGGGGGGACGCGACCGGCCAGATGGTCGTCTTCTTCGTCATCGCCGTCGCCGCCGCCGAGGCGGCCGTCGGCCTCGCGATCTTCGTCGCCCTCTTCCGGGCGAAGCGGACGGTCGACGTCGACCGGATCTCCGCGCTGAAGTGGTGAGGGAGGCGACGCGATGAACCTTCCGCTCTGGCTCATCCCCGCCCTCCCGCTCGGGGGCTTCCTCGTCAACGGCCTCGTCGCCCTCGCCGCCGGCTCCCGCCGGGCCGCGAAGGCGACGGCGGAGTGGCGCGCCGCCCACGCGGATCTGCACGGGCACGGCGAGCACGGCGACGACGCCCACGGGCACGACGCCCACGCCCACGACGACCATGGTCACGGCCACGCCGGGCCGTTCCTTCCCTACTGGGAGAGGCTCCTGTACGGCGTCGTCGGCGTCGCCTCGGTCGGCCTCGCCGCCCTCGTCGCCTTCGCGAACGTCGTCCCCTTCGTTGCCGCATCGATGGCTTCGGAGGGCGGGGCCGCCCCCGTCGTCCAGACCGCCTGGAAGTGGATGGCGGCGGGCCACGTCTCGATCGACCTCGCGTTCCGGCTCGACGCGCTGTCGGCCATGATGGTGTCGTTCGTCACCTTCGTCGCCCTCCTCATCCACGTCTTCAGCGTCGGCTACATGCAGGACGAGGAGGGGTACGGACGCTACTTCGCGTACCTCAACCTCTTCATGTTCGCGATGCTGACGCTCGTCCTCGCGGACAGCCTGCCTGTCCTCTTCATCGGGTGGGAGGGCGTGGGGCTCTGCTCCTACCTCCTCATCGGCTACTACTACGACAAGGACTTCGCCCACCAGGCGGGCAAGAAGGCGTTCGTCACGAACCGGATCGGCGACTTCGGGATGGTCCTCGGGATCTTCGGGATCCTCGCCCTCTTCGGCACGACGGACTTCTCCTTCGTCGAGATGGCCCGGCAGGGCGTATTGAACGGGACGGCGCCCGTCTCCGTCTACGCCGTCTGCCTCCTCCTCTTCCTCGGGGCGGTCGGAAAGAGCGCGCAGGTGCCGCTCTACGTCTGGCTGCCCGACGCCATGGCCGGCCCGACGCCCGTCTCGGCCCTCATCCACGCCGCGACGATGGTCACCGCGGGCGTCTATCTCGTCGCCCGCTGCTCGACCGTCTTCGTCCTCGCACCCGACGCGATGACGCTCGTCGCGTGGGTCGGCGCCGGCACGGCGGTCTTCGCCGCCTCGATCGGCCTCGCCCAGAACGACATCAAGAAGGTCCTCGCCTACTCGACCGTCTCGCAGCTCGGCTACATGTTCCTCGCCTGCGGCGTCGGGGCGTTCGGCGCGGGGATGTTCCACGTCTTCACCCACGCCTTCTTCAAGGCCTGCCTCTTCCTCGGCTCCGGCTCGGTCATCATGGCGATGCACCACGAGCAGGACATGCGTGCGATGGGCGGCCTCGCCCCGAAGGTGCCGCGGACGTACGGCACCATGATGGTCGCCACGGTGGCGATCGCCGGGATCCCGCCGCTCGCCGGCTTCTTCTCGAAGGACCAGATCCTCGGCGCCGCCTTCGGCGCCGGCCACCCGCTCCTCTTCGCGGTGGGCCTCTTCACCGCCGGGATGACGGCCTTCTACATGTTCCGCCTCGCCCGGATGACCTTCTACGGCGAGTTCCGCGGGACCGACGAGGCGGCGAAGCACGTCCACGAGTCGCCCGCGACGATGACGGTCCCGCTGATCGTCCTCGCGGCGGGCTCCCTCCTCGCCGGCTTCCTCGGCGTCCCCGAGGTCCTCCACGGAAAGAACCTGTTCGTCGAATTCCTCGCGCCATCGCTCGCGACGATGCACCCGCATCACGTACCGGTCGCGACCGAGATCGGCCTGATGTTCCTCTCTGTCGCCGTGGCCCTCGCCGGCATCGTCCTCGCCTGGCGCTGGTACGGGCAGAAGGGGGCGACGCCTGAGGTCCCGAGCGCGGCCGCGCAGGCCTTCTACTCGAAGACGGGTGCGCTCGGCCGCCTCGTTACGAACAAGTGGTTCGTCGACGAGGGGATCGAGGCGGCCGTCCTCTCCCCCTTCCGGAAGATCGGCACCTTCCTCTGGCGCGGCTTCGACGCCCTCGTCATCGACGGGATCGTCAACGCGTCCGCCTTCCTCGTGGAGCTGACGGGCGACCTCGTCCGCTTCTTCACGACGGGCAACGTCCGCAACTACGCGCTGAGCTTCTCGCTCGGCGTCCTCGCCCTCGCGGCCTACGTCTTCCTGCGGTAGGAGAGCATGCCCGACTCCAGCACCTCCATCCAGTGGCTCGGGGCCGACATCCTGACGACGCTCGTCTTCCTGCCGTCGCTCGGGGCGCTGGTCCTCCTCTTCCTCCGCGACGGGGCGAAGAACGCCGTCCGGGCCGTCGGGCTCCTCGCGAGCGGCGCGACGTTCGCCGTCTCGGTGGCCGTCCTCCAGAAGTTCAACCCGGCCATCGCCGGGATGGAGGCCTTCCGGCCCCTCCTCGTCGACCGGCCCTGGATCCCGCGCTTCGGGATCCGCTACCTCCTCGGGGTCGACGGCCTCTCGCTGATCCTCGTCGTCCTGACGACGCTCCTGACGCTCTGCGTCCTGATCTTCTCGTTCGGGCAGTCGATCCCGAAGCTCAGGGGCTACGTCGCGGCCTTCCTCGTCCTCGAGACGGGGATGATCGGGAGCCTCGTCGCCCTGGACGCGATCCTCTTCTACGTCTTCTGGGAAGTGATGCTCGTCCCGATGTACTTCATCATCGGGATCTGGGGCGGCAAGCGTCGCATTTACGCGACGATGAAGTTCGTCCTCTTCACGCTCGCCGGGTCGCTCCTGATGTTCGTCGCGATCCTCTTCGCCTCGGGCGTCCACGCCCGCACGACGGGGATCCTGACCTTCTCGCTCCTCGAGTGGATCCCGGCCGCCTCCTCGGGCGCCTGGGGCCTGACGGCGGCGCAGGAGGCGCTCCTCTTCTGGGCCTTCGCCCTCGCCTTCCTCGTGAAGGTCCCGCTCTGGCCGCTCCACACCTGGCTCCCCGACGCCCACGTCGAGGCGCCGACGGGCGGCTCGATCATCCTCGCCGGCGTCCTCCTGAAGCTCGGGACGTACGGCCTGCTCCGCTTCGCGATCCCGCTCTTCCCGGCCGCCGCGGCGCGCTATACGCCCCTCATCGCCGTCCTCGCTCTCGTCGGCATCGTCTACGGAGCCTGGGTCGCGGCGGCCCAGAAGGACATGAAGAAGCTGGTGGCCTACTCCTCGGTGAGCCACCTCGCGCTCGTCGTCCTCGGGATCTTCGCGGGGAACGTCACGGCCGTCTCGGGCGCCGTGATGCAGATGGTCGGCCACGGCCTGACGACCGGCCTCCTCTTCCTCCTCGTCGGCGTCCTCTACGACCGCCGCCACACGCGCGAGATGGCCGACTACGGCGGCGTCGCCTCGCAGGTGCCCGTCACGACGGCGCTCTTCATGATCGCGACGCTCGGCTCCGTCGGGCTCCCCGGCCTGAACGGCTTCGTCGGCGAGTTCCTGATCCTGGCCGGCGTCTTCAAGGCGAAGGTCTGGTGGGCCGCGGTCGCCGCGACGGGGCTCATCCTCGGCGCGATCTACCTCCTGACGCTCGTCCAGAAGGTCTTCTGGGGACCGAACCGGGTGAAGGCCAACCTCGGGCTCACCGACATCAACGCGTGGGAGTTCGCCGGCGCCTTCCCGATGATCGTCCTCGTCGTCGTCCTCGGGGTCTGGCCGCAGCCGGTCCTCGACCTCGTCCGCAACTCCGTCGAGACGGTCGTCCAGATCGCGACCGTCCGGATGGTCCCGTGACGTCCGCCGCCGAGAGGAGCTGCTGATCGTGCCCGGCTTCCTTCACGTCTCCGCCGCCGACCTTTCGACCGTCGGTCCCGAGGGCGTCCTCTGCCTCGCCGGGATCCTCCTCATCCTGCTCGACGCCTTCGCGAAGGGCCTTCGCCCGTCGTTCCCCTACGTGACGCTCGCGGGCCTCGCCGTCGCGAACTTCCTCGGCGGCTACGCCCCGGGGAGCGCCTTCGCGGGCGCGATCGAGGGGTCCGAGCTGACACGGTTCGTGGACCTCCTCGCCCTCGCCGCCGTCGCGCTCGCGACGCTCGGAGCCGACGCGCTCCTCGCGAAGGACCGGCGGAACCAGGGCGAGTTCTACGCCCTCCTCCTCTGGTCGGCCGCGGGCCTGATGCTGATGGCCAAGGGGAACGACCTCCTCGTCGTCTTCCTCGGCCTCGAGACGATGTCGATCGCCCTCTACGTCCTCGCCGCCTGGTACCGCGACGTCCCGGAGGCGGCCGAGGCGGGGATGAAGTACTTCCTGATGGGAGCCCTCGCCTCCACTTTCCTCCTGTACGGCATCGCGACGGTCTACGGCCGGCTCGGCTCGACGCGGCTCACGACGCTCAAGGGCGCGCTCGCCTCCGGCGGGGCGTTCTCCGACCCGATGCTCCAGGTCGGGCTCCTCGCGATCCTCTCGGCGCTCGCGTTCAAGATCGCGCTCGTCCCGTTCCACGCCTGGGCCCCCGACGTCTACCAGGGAATGACCTCCCCCGCCGTCGCGTTCCTCTCGACGGCCCCGAAGGCGGGCGCCGTCGTCGTCGCGGTGAAGGTCCTCCTCGCCCTCGCCCCCGCGGGCCTCGGCGAGCCGTGGCGGCCGCTCCTCGGCCTCCTCGCCGTCCTGTCGATCCTCTTCGGGAACGTCGTCGCCCTCGCCCAGCGCGACCTGAAGCGGATGCTCGCCTACTCGGGCATCGCGCAGATGGGCTACGTCGCGATCGGCCTCGCCACGTTCGACGGGTACGCCTTCGAGGGGATCCTCGTCTTCCTCGCCGGGTACCTCGCGACGAACATCGCCGCCTTCCTCGCCGTCGCCGCCCTCTCGAACGGCGAGAAGGGGCCGCACCCGCTCGCGGACCTCGCCGGCCTCGGGCGCCGCCGCCCCTTCGCCGCGAGCGTCCTGACGCTCGCGATGCTTTCGCTCACGGGCCTGCCGCCGACGGTCGGGTTCATCGGAAAGCTCCTCGTCTTCCGGGCCGCCATCGACGCCGGGCTGGTGAGCCTCGCGCTCGTCGGCGTCTTCGGAAGCCTCGTCTCGGCGGGGTATTACCTCCGCGTCGTCTACTACCTCTGGATGAAGGAGCCGAACCGCGAGGTCGACGCGCCCGAGGAGGACGTCCTCTCCGGCGCCGCGTACATCCTCGTCTCGGCGGCGATGCTCGTCCTGGGCGTCCTCCCCCGGCCGCTCCTCGACATCGCCCGGGCCGCGGCCCGTTCCCTGTAGCGCCGGGGAGGGCCGCCGTGCGCACGTCGCCGTCCGCGGGGACGCGGGAGAGCCGGGAGGCCCTCCCGTGACCTCCGCGGCGGCCCGGCCGCGCCTCGAGGGGCTCTCCGAGGCGACGACGCACCGGCTCTCCCTCCTCCTCCGCTGCCTCCGGACCGTCCAGGCCGAAGGAGTCGGCACGGTCTCCTCGCTCGGCCTCGCGCAGCGTTTCGGGATGAACGCCGCGCAGATCCGCAAGGACCTCGCCCACCTCGGGGAGTTCGGCGTGCGCGGCGTCGGCTACAGGGTCGCCGACCTGCGCGCCCGCCTCGGGTCGATCCTCGGCCTCGACCGCGTCCGCGTCGTCGTCATCGTCGGCGCGGGGCACCTCGGCCAGGCGCTCGCCGACTCGAGGAACTTCAACGGGGAGTCGTTCCGGGTCGGGGCCCTCTTCGACGTCGACGGCCGGAAGGTCGGCGCGCGCTCGCGCACGGGAGTCCCGATCCGCCACGTCTCGACGCTCCCTTCCTCCGTGGCCGAGCTCGGCGCGGAGGTCGGCGTCGTCGCGGTCCCGGCCGAGAGCGCCGGGGAGGCCGCGGCCGCCCTCACCGCCGCCGGGGTCCGGGGGATCCTCAACTTCGCCGGCGCCGCCGTCGGCCCGTTCCCCGGCGTGGCCGTGAAGAACGTCGACCTCACCCTCAGCCTCGAGACGCTCGCCGTCCAGCTCTCCGCGGCGGGCTGACCGGGGAGGCGCGCCGCGGCGGGCGCCGTTCGCCCGGCCCGCCGCGGCAACGGGGCCTCAGGCCTCCAGCGCCACCTTCTTCGCGCGCGAGAACGCCTCCGCCCGGCTCGAGTCGTTCGGCCGGTCGTCGGAGATCTGGCCGTCGCGGATCCGGATGATCCTCTTGGCGTGGGCGGCGATGTCCTCCTCGTGGGTGACGAGGACGATCGTGTTCCCCTGCTCGTTCAGCTCGCGGAAGAGCCGCATGATGTCCTCGCCCGTCTGGGAGTCGAGGTTCCCCGTCGGCTCGTCGGCGAGGAGGATCGAGGGGTTCGTGACGAGGGCCCGGGCGATGGCGACGCGCTGCCTCTGGCCGCCGGAGAGCTCGTTCGGGTTGTGGTGCGCGCGGTCCGTGAGGGTGACGTGCTCGAGGGCCTTCTCGGCCCGCTCGCGCCGCTCCTTCCTCGGGAGCCCCGCGTAGACGAGCGGCAGCTCCACCTGCTGGAGGGCGTTCGTCCGCGGGAGGAGGTTGAAGGTCTGGAAGACGAAGCCGATCTCCTTGTTGCGGATCCGGGCGAGGGCGTCGTCGTCGAGGTCCTGGACGAGCTGGCCGTTCAGGAGGTACGTCCCGCCCGTCGGGGTGTCGAGGCAGCCGATGAGGTTCATCAGCGTCGACTTCCCGGAGCCGGAGGGCCCCATGATCGCGACGTACTCGCCGCGGCCGATGGTGAAGCTGACCCCGCGGAGGGCGCGGACCTTCTCCTCGCCCACGACGTAGGTCTTCTCGATCTCCTTCATCTCGATGAGCGTCGTCACGGCGTCACCCCAGGAAGGCGGCCGCGAGGCCGGCCTTGCCGAGCACGTAGAGGGCCCACAGGACGACCGGGACCCCGACCGCCGCGCCCGGAGGCATGGCCGGGAGCTTCTTCATCCCGATCACGAGGAGGACGAGGGCGGCGAGGCTGAAGAGGTCGAGGGACGAGGCGATCGAAGCGAGGAAGACGGGGGCGTCCGCAGGGAGGAACGCCCCGACGTTCGACCGGACGACGCGCTGGACGGAGAACTGCGTCTCGGAGGCGTCGGGGAGAGCGGCGAGGATCGGGACGGCGAGGATCACCCCGACGACGTTCGCGAGGTTCGCGTGGGCCCAGACGGCCGTCGTCTGGCCGAAGGTCGCCTCCGAGCCGGAGGCGCGCGCCCCGCCCCAGAGGACGAGGGCGACGAGGAGGAAGATCACGGCCGAGGAGGGGACGGCGAACGCCGCCGCCTTCGCCGGCGAGCGATCGGAGCGGGCGGCCATCTCGCGGACCTGCTCGTCGGAGATCGACTGCCCCGTCTTCGCGGCCCGCTTCTCGAACATCTCGCGGAAGGTCCGCTCCATGTCGATCTTGGGCGTCGTCACGAGGACGACGACGGCGATCCCCGCGAGCCAGAGGAGGAGCGGGAGCCACCACGTCGGACGGCGGACGAGCCCCGCGAACGTCGCCGCGGGGCTCGTGAAGGTGCCGGCGAGGGCTCCGAAGGGAGAGGGCGCCGCCGGCTCGGCCGGCGCCGCCGGGGCGGCGCCGGGACCGCTCTCGCTCACTTCGCCTCTCCCTCCGCGACGGGCGCCCTCAGGTCGCCCGGCAGGCCGGCGACCTCGACGTTCTTGACGGCGAGGATGTCCCCCGTGGCCTTGTGCCAGGAGACCATCGCCTTGAGGTAGCCGGCGATCGCGAGGAGCTCGTTCGAGCGGGCCGTCGTCAGGTCGTTCTGGACCTGGGCGACGGTGAAGGACGTCGTCATGCCGTTGTCGAACTTCTTCCGCTCGGCGTCGAGGTTCCGCTCCGCGAGCTCGCGCGCCTTGCGGGCCGCCGCGACGGAGCGGCGCGCGGTGTCGACGTTGCGGGCCGCGCCCCGGACCTCGACGGCGAGGTTCTGCTTGAGGAGCGCGAGGTTCGTCCTCGAGAGCTCGAGGTCGGTCTGCGCGATGGCCGCGTTCGCCTTGGCGGTGCGGTTCGCGACCGGGACGGCGAAGTTCAGGCCGACGGACCAGTTCGGGTAGTTTCCGTGGGCGATCTGCTCGAAGGCGTCGGAGTAGCTCGAGCCCTCCCGCACGGCGTCGTTGTTGAAGCCGACGCCCGACAGGCCGTAAGAGCCCTTCAGGTCGAGGCGGGGCTTCAGCGCGTTGCGGTTGTAGGCGACGCTGACCTTCTTCGACTCGATGTCGATGAGCGCCTGCTTCACCTCCGGGCGGCCCTCGACGGCCATCCGGATCCCGCCCTCGACGTCGATGTCGACCTTCTCCTCGGAGGGCCGGTCCGTCGGGACGATCGGCCGGTTCCAGGCGGCGAGGTCGGTGACGTTGAGGAGCCGCTTGAGCTGGTCCTGCGCGGCGCCGATCTGCCCCTCGGCGAGGATGATCTCCTGCTCGCGCTGGGCGATCGTCACCTCGGTCTGGACGATCTCGATCGGGGCGAGCGCGCCGACGTCGATCTTGATCTTCGTGATCCGGTTGAAGTCCTTCGCGCGGTCGAGCGCCTCCTTCTTGGAGTCGAGGTTCGCGAGGGCGTAGACGAGGTCCCAGTAGGCGTTCTCGACCGTCTGGACGGCCTGCTGCACGCTCGCGACGAAGTCCCACGCGGAGGCGTCGCGCCCGAGGCGGCTCTGGACGACGAGGCGCGTGTTGACCTCCCTGCCGAACCCCTCGAGGAGAGGCTGGGTGATGGAGGCGGTGAGGCCGCTCGAGAACGTCGGGTTGATCTCGACGTATCCCGGGACGGTCGTCGTCGTCGGCGAGTCGTTGCGCGTCCCGCCGAAGCCGAGGCTGTACTGCGTGCCGTACTTCGAGAGCCCGCCGACGCCGAGGTTGAAGCTCTGCGTCTGGGACGAGAGGGCCTGGAAGCTGCGCGTCGGCGGGGTCTTGCTCCCGTTCGCTCCGACGGAGGCCGTCAGGTTCGGGTCGAACGCGCCCTCCGCCGAGCCGATGCTGAAGGCCGACTTCTGGTAGGTGAGGGAGGCGACGTCGAGGTCGAGCGCGTTCCTGAGGGCGAGCTCGATCGCCTGCGCGAGGCTCAGCTCGATCTTCTCCCCCTCGGGGAGCGGCTGGGCCTGCCTCTTCCCGGTCTCGATCGGAACCGCGACGGGCGTCCCCGCGCCGGCCGCGAGGGCCGCACCGTTCCAGAACGGGGTGAGGGCGATGAGCGCGGCCGCGGCCGCGCGCCGCGGGAACCGGAGCTCCCGATCGTCGATCTTCAAGGCGTCCTCCTTGCCAGGTCTATCCACGCCAATCCCTTACGAAGAAGGGGGGAAAAAGTTTCCCGCCTGCGCGGGCTCCGGGTCGTGACAGGCGAAGCTGCGCCCCGGGGAAAGGGGGTCGTCCGAGGCCTCCGGCCGGACCGTCCTGCAGGCCTCTCCCGCGCGCGGGCATCGGGGGTGGAAAGCGCAGCCCGGCGGCGGGCTT
>JBDIBE010000030.1:0-16941 GCA_039812785.1 Thermoanaerobaculia bacterium
CCGGCCCCGGTCGGCCTCCGCCCGCGCGCGGTCGGCCTGGGCCCTCGCCCGCGCCTCGGCCTCGCGCGCGGCCTCCTCCCCGGCGGCGTTCGCGGCGCTCATGGGGAGCGGGAACGTCGAGCGGATCCCGCCGTTGATCGCCGAGGCCTTCAGGTCGAAGGCCGCGTCGGCCGGGAGCGTCAGCTTCACGCCTCCGTTCACCGTCTCTGCGGAGACCTTCGCCCCGCGCGGAAGGGCGGCGAGCGTCCCCTCGACGCCTCCGTTCACCGTCTTCAGCGAGACGTCGCGCTTCGCCTCGAACGCGGCGACGCGGCCGTTCACCGTGGAGAGCTCCTGGGCCGCGTCGATCCCCCTCGTCACGACGCCGCCGTTCACGACCGAGAGGTCGAGCGCCGTGCCCGCCGGCACGGTGATCCGGTAGCGGGCCTCGACGCGCCAGCGCCGCCCGCCGTCGCCCTGCACGTGGAGGCGGGTCCGGCCCCCGTCGCGGCTGAACCGCGCGCCCGGCTCGAGCGTCGCGAGCGAGAGCTCGCCGCCCCGGTTCTCGAAGGCGATCTTCGTCTGCCCGAGGACCTCCTTCGCGCGCGCCTCGGCGTCCGCCCGGACCGTCACCTCGACGGTCGCGGAGAAGGAGGGGCCGGCCGTCACGTCGACGTCGCCGCTGACGCCGTCGACGGAGAGCGACTTGACCGCCGCCACCCCGCCGAACGTGTCGGTGCGGGTCGCCTTCGCCGTCAGCCGGTCGGCGCGGGCCGGCCAGGCGAGCGAGGCGACGAGGAACGTGCCGATCAGGACGATCCAGAGGAAGGTCCAGCCGCGGGAGGCGGTGCGGGGCTCTGCGTGGCTCATCGTGGTCTCCGTGCTCATGCCCGTCTGACGGCCGATGCGGGAGAAGGTCACGCGGCCCTCCTCCTACATCGGGATCTCGCGGAGCGCCGAGGCCGCCCTCACGCGGACGAAGCCCGGCTCGCTCTCGTCGGCCGCCTTCGACCGGAGCGTCTCGATGCTGAGCGGGTCGCGCAGCCCCGTGGCCGCCTTCGCGAGCCCGTCGACGGCGATCATCCGGACGGCGGGGTTCGTGTCCCGCTTCAGGGCGAGGGCGAGGGCGTCGCGGATCGCGGGGGAGGGCGGGAGCTGCACGAGCGCCTCGGCGGCCTTCTTCCTCACTCCCGGGTTCCGGTCCTCCGAGAGGGTCCTCACGAGGACGCCGACGATTTCGGGCGAGGCCGCGGCCTTCTCGCCGAGCTCGCGGGAGACGAGGTCGATCGCGCGGCCGCGCGCCCCCTCGGTCGCCGACGGCGCCTCGACGACGTACGCGAGGAGCGAGGCGACGGAGCGGTCCTCCGGGCGCCCTGTGACGACGTAGCGCGTCGTCACGTCGAAGGAGATCGAGAGCTTCCCGTCCGCCGTGGGAGGCCGGAAGGCGACGTTCAGGAGGCGCGGGTTCCCGGAGAGGTCGAAGCCGACCCGGGAGGCGTCGAGCTGGCGCTCCGGGGCGAAAGCGTACGAGGCGGGGACGGCCTTCGCCGGGCCGAACGGCGAGGCCGCCGGGGAGACGACCCGCGCGAGGAGGAACCCTCCCGCGCCCGTCACGAGGAGCGCGGCAGCCTGGAGCGCGGGCTTCCACCACGCCCGCGGACGGAACGGGACGACGTTCTTCCCGGCCATCGCCTCCTGCATCCGGCCGATCGTCCTCTCGCGGAAGACGGGGCCGGGCTCCGGGTCGGGGAGGTCGATCCGCTCCCAGGTCTCCTCGAGCGCCGCGGCCTTCCGGCGGCACCCGGGGCACGCGTCGAGATGGGCGTCGAGCTCGGCGTCCCACGGCCCGGCCGGCTCTCCGGCCGCGCGGGCGACGGCGGTCTCCAGGGCCTTCAGGCAGTCCATGACGGTCCTCCTTCCGCGGCGAAGTGGGCGCGCAGCGTCTCCACGGCGCGGAAGACGCGCGTCTTGACGGCCCCTTCGCTGATACCGAGGGTCCGGGCCACCTCGGCGTAGGGCATCCCGCGGTAGCGGGCGAGGAGAAGGGCCTCGCGCTGCTCGCGCGTGAGCCTCTCGAGGGCCGCCCGGACGACCCTCCTCTTCTCCTTCTCGAGGAGCCCCCCCTCGATCGACCCCTCTCCCTTCGGCTCCGGCACCCCCTCGAGAGGGACCGAGGTCGTCCGCCAGGCGCTCCGCAGCCGGTCGCGGCAGGCGTTGGCGGCGATGGCGAAGAGCCAGGTCGAGACGGAGGCCCTCCCGTCGTACTGCTCGCAGCGGGAGATCATCTTCAGGAAGACGTCCTGCGTGACCTCCTCGGCCTCCGCCCGGTTCCCGAGCATCCGCTCGGTGAAGCCGAGGATCGGCCCGGAGTAACGCGAGAAGAGGGCTTCGGCCCCGAGGGGGTCCCCGGCCTTGACCCGGCCCATCAGGCCCTCGTCGTCGTCCGGCACGGTCGTCACCGCCCGCAAGGGTCTCACGTCGGGTGAGACGGGCGGGAGGGCCGGAAGTTTCGCGAGGCCGCCGAGCGGGCCCGGCCTCAGAGTCGCGCGATCCGCGCCCGCAGCCGCCCCGCGACCTCCGCCTCGAGCGGCTCCGGCTCCCCGAGCCCTTCCCGCAGGTCCCGGATCACCCCCGCGAAGCGGCGACCGAACCGATCGCAGACGTCGCACCCGGCGACGTGCCCGGCGAGGCGCGACGCCTCGTCCTGCGGAAGCTCGCCGTCGAGAAGGCGGCTCAGGCCGGCGAGGACCTCGGAGCAGGCGAGCCCCGCTACGACGCGCTCGTTCTTCAGCATGGTCCGTCCCTCCTGAGCTCCGCCGCGAGGCGCAGGCGCGCCCGGTGGAGCCGGCTCTTGACGGCCGCGAGGGAAAGGCCGAGCGCCGCCGCGGCCTCCTCCCCCGTCAGCTCCTCGAGGTCGCGCAGGACGAGGACCTCGCGGTCCTCCGGCGCGAGGGCGGCGAGCGCCCGGGCGAGGAGCGCCCGCCGCTCGGACCTCAGCGCGCCCTCTTCGGGGCTCTGCGCGCCCCACCCCGCCGCTTCCCCGAGCTCCGGAAGCTCCGCCCCGTCGTCCACCGACAGGCGTGCAGCGCGCTCCCGGTGGTGCCACGCCTGATTCCTCGCGATCGTCAGGAGCCACGTCCTCGCGGCGGAACGCCCCTGGAACGTCCCCGCCGCGCGCCAGGCGGCGAGGAACGTCTCCTGCAGGACGTCCTCCGCGGCCGCAGGGCTCTCCGTCGCCGCGCGGGCGAAGCGGAAGACCGCCCGCTCGTGGCGCGTCACGAAGCTGTCGAACGCGGCACGCTCCCCGGCGGCGGCCCGGCTCAGCAGCTCCTCGTCCGTCAGGACGCCTTCCGACTCTCCAGCGGGCACGTCGAGAACCCGAGGAGAGTGTAGAGCGGGCAGCTTCCGAGGAGCCCGGTCAGGATCGGGACGACGCCGACGTATCCCCACGCCCCGACCTTTCCGGTCGCGGCGAGGCCGACGAGGGCGGCTCCGAGGGCGACGCGCAGGACGCGCTCGGCGGTGTGCTCGTTGCGGGGAAAGAGCTTCTCCATGACGTTCCTCCGGGACCATTACGGTCCGATTTCGGTTTCCGATGGATGAGAGTCGCGGGCGCCCCGAACGGATTCGCCCGGGGGTATCTTCGGCAGATGGCGATCCCGCTCTACCTCGTCGACGCCTTCACCGACCGCCCCTTCGCCGGGAACCCTGCCGGCGTCTGCCTCCTCCGCGAGCCGCTCCCCGACGCCGTGATGCAGTCCGTCGCGATGGAGATGCACCAGGCCGAGACCGCCTTCCTCCTCCCCGAGGGGGACGAGTGGCGCCTCCGCTGGTTCACGCCGGAGGTCGAGGTCGACCTCTGCGGCCACGCGACGCTCGCGTCGGCCCACGTCCTCTTCGAGACGGGCCTCGTCGCCAAGGGCCCCGCGCGCTTCCAGACGAAGAGCGGCCTCCTGACGGCCGAGCGCGACGGAGGCTCGATCGTCCTCGACTTCCCGGCCACCCCCGCGGAGGACTTCCCTCCCTTCGCGCTCGCCCTCGAGGCGACCGGCATCCGGCCGGTCTTCTCGGGCAAGACCCGCTTCGACCTCTTCTACGAGGTCGCGACGGAGGCCGAGGTCCTCGCCCTGAAGCCCGACCACACGCGCCTCGAGGCCGTCCCCTACCGCGGCGTCATCGTGACGGCGCGCGCCGACGCGGGGACGCCGAACGACTTCGTCTCCCGCTTCTTCGCGCCCGGCTGCGGCGTCCCGGAGGACCCCGTCACCGGGTCGGCCCACTGCGCCCTCGGCCCCTACTGGCAGAAGAAGCTCGGGAAGGACGACCTCGTCGGCTTCCAGGCCTCGGCCCGCGGCGGCACCGTAAAGGTCGGCTGCCGCGGAGAGCGGGTGAGGCTCGCCGGGTCGGCCGTCACCGTCGTCCGCGGCGAGCTCGCGCTCCCGTAGCGGTCAGCTCCCGAACGTCCGGAGCCGAAGCGCGTTCGTCACGACGCTGACGGACGAGGCCGCCATCGCGAAGCCCGCGAGCATCGGGTTGAGCGTCCATCCCGTGAAGGGGTAGAAGGCGCCCGCCGCGAGCGGGATCAGGACGACGTTGTAGGCGAACGCGAGGACGAGGTTCTGCCTCACGTTGCGGAGGGTCGCGCCCGAGAGGTCGAGCGCCGTCGCGATGCCGGAGAGCGCCCCGCCGACGAGCGTGACGTCGGAGGCGGCGCGGGCGACGTCCGTCCCCGAGCCGATCGCGACGCCGAGGTCGGCGGCGGCGAGGGCCGGGGCGTCGTTGATCCCGTCGCCGACCATCGCGACGACCGCCCCCGCGGCGCGGAGGGCCTTCACCCGCTCCGCCTTCTCCGCGGGCGAAAGGCGGGCGGCGGCGTTCGCCTCCGGGATCCCCGCCTCGCGCGCCGCGGCGGCCACCGCGGCCGGGCGGTCGCCCGAGAGGAGGTGGAGCGTCAGTCCCCGCGCGGAGAGCCCCGCGAGAGCCTCCCGGGCGTGCGGCTTGAGCGGGTCGGAGAGCGTGACCGCGCCGCGGAGCGCGCCGTCGACCGAAAGGAGGACGAGCGTCCCGCCGTCCGCCCCGCCGAGAAGCTCCTCGGGCACCGCGACGCCGCGCGAGGCGAGGAACGCCTCCGACCCGGCGAGCGCCGGCGCGCCGCCGACCGTCCCCGTCAGGCCGCCTCCCGGCACGGCCTTCACGTCCCTCGCGCGCTCGAAGGAGATCCCGCGCGCGCGGGCCTCGGCGGCGATCGCCTTCCCGAGCGGGTGCTCCGAGCCGCTCTCGAGCGCCGCGAGGGCGCCGAGGAGGCCGGCCTCGCTCGTGCCTTCGGCCGGGCGGACCGCCGTCACCGCCGGCCGCCCCGCCGTGAGCGTGCCGGTCTTGTCGAAGACGACCGCCGTGACGCGGGCCGCCTTCTCGAGGACCCCCGCGTCGCGGAGGAGGAGGCCCATCCGCGCGCCGCGCCCCGTCCCGACGACGAGCGCCGTCGGCGTCGCGAGGCCCAGGGCGCAGGGGCAGGCGACGAGGAGGACCGACGTGGCCGCGAGCAGGGCGCGCAGGAGCCGCGGCTCGGGGCCGAGGAGCATCCACCCCGCGAAGGAGAGGAGCGCGATGGCGACGACCGCCGGGACGAAGACCGCCGCGACGCGGTCGACGAGCCGCTGGACGGGAGCCTTCGTCGCCTGCGCCTGCCGCACGAGCTTGACGACCTGCGCGAGCGCCGTCTCCTTCCCGACGCGGGTCGCCTTCATCACGACGGCGCCGTTCCCGTTCACGGTCGCGCCGAGGAGCGGGTCGCCCGGAGCCTTCTCGACCGGGATCGACTCCCCCGTCACGAGCGACTCGTCGACCGCCGTCGACCCCTCGACGAGGACGCCGTCCGTCGGCACCTTCTCCCCCGGGAGAACGCGGAGGAGGTCCCCCGCTCGGACCCGCTCGAGCGGCACCTCGACGTCGCCGCCGTCGCGCACGAGGCGGGCCTTCCTCGCGCCGAGCCGCGCGAGCGCGCGGATCGCCTCGCCCGCCTTCCCCTTCGCCCGCTCCTCGAGGAAGCGGCCGAGGAGGACGAGCGCGACGACGACGACGGCCGCCTCGTAGTAGACGGGAGCGTGCTCCCCCTCCGCGTGGAGCGCGTGCGGGAAGAGCGTCGCCGCCGCGGAGGTGAGGAACGCCGCCGTCGTGCCGAGGGCGACGAGGGTGTTCATGTCGGGGGCGAGGCGCGCGGCGGCCCGCGCCCCGGAGACGAGGATGTCGCGCGCGGGAACGGCGAGGACGAGCGCCGTCAGGAGGAGGAAGAGGACGTCCCGCCCCGGGAACGTCACCTCGGCCATCGAAAGGAGCGCGACGGGGACGGCGACGACCGCGGCGAGGGCGAGCTTGCGCGTCAGCGCCGCGAGAGCCGCGGCGCGGTCGGCCTGCTCGGCGTCGACGAGCTCCTCGAGCCCGGTTGTCTCCTCGCTCGCGGCCGGCTTCGCCTCGTAGCCGGCGGAGGCGACCGCCTCGAGGAGACGCTCGACGGGAAGCGCGGGATCGGAGAGCCGGACCCGCGCCCGGCCCGACAGGAGGTCGACGACGGCGAGCGAGACCCCGGGCACCTTGCCGAGGGCCGACTCGATCCGCCCGACGCACGAGGCGCAGTGCATGCCGGAGACGGAGAGCTCGACCTCCGGGCCGGGCGGGGGCGGGGCGGCGGCCGGAGCGCCGCCGGCCGTCGGGAGGGAGGGAAGCGACGGGAGGCTCACCGGCTCACCTCTCCCGCGTCCGCTTGACCGCCTCGAGGACCTCCGCGACGGCGGCCCGCTTCTCCTCCGCGCTTCCCGAGTCGAGGACCCGGCGGACGCAGTGGTCGAGGTGGCTCTCGAGGAGGCGCTCCTTCACCCGCGAGAGGGCGGCCTCGACGGCGCCGATCTGGCGGAGGATGTCGGGGCACCAGCGCTTCTCCTCGACCATCCGCGAGACGCCACGGACCTGGCCCTCGATCTTCGCGAGGCGGGCGACGAGGTCGGCGGGAGGGGAGCCGGCGGGGGCGGTTACTACCATACCCCCGCAGGGTATACGCCGGCCCGCCCCGCGTCAACCCGCCCCGCGCCGCCGGCGGGCGGGCGGGCGGGGGACGCCCCGGTCACTTCGGCTTCGCCGCCGGGGCCTCCGCCGGCCGTGCGTGGATCTCCGGCAGGTCGGCGACGGCGTACGCCATCGCCGCCATGGCCGCGGCCGCCTTGTCGAGCGAGGCGGGCTCGATCTTGTCGAAGGTGTCGTCCGCGGTGTGGTGGTAGTCGAAGTAGGTCGAGGAGTCCTGCCGAAGGCCGAAGAGCGGGACGCCCGAAGCGAGCATCGGCGAGATGTCGGCGCCCCCCGCGCCCCCCTTCCTGAGCGCTCCGGCGCCGAGCGGCTCGAGGAGCTTCGCGACGGCGGCGACGGCCGGCTCGAGCGTGTCGGCCGCGTTCCAGGAGAAGCCGAGGGGCGCGCCCGTCCCGCTGTCGGCCTCGAAGGCCCCCGCGTGCCTCGCGAGCTCGGCGGCGTGCCTCGCGGCGTAGCCCTTCCCGCCCGCGAGGCCGCTCTCCTCGTTCGCCCAGAGGACGACGCGGATCGTGCGGCGCGGGCGCTGCGGGCTCCCGGCGATGAGCCGCGCCGCCTCGATCGCGATGGCGACGCCGGCGCCGTCGTCGATCGCGCCGGTCCCGAGGTCCCACGAGTCGAGGTGGCCCGAGACGATCACGACCTCGTCGGGCTTCTCGCGCCCCGGCACCTCGCCGATGACGTTCGCCGAGGTCGCGTCGGGGAGGGGACGACAGCCGAGGACGAGCCTCACCGTCACCGGCCCCTTCGCGAGGAGCCGCTCGAGGAGGTCGGCGTCCGTGTTCGAGACGGCTGCGGCCGGGATGCGCGGCCGGCCCTCCTCGTAGTTCGTCGAGCCGGTGTGCGCGAAGCGGCTCGTCGAGGTGCCGATCGAGCGGACGATCACGGCGAGCGCGCCGTGCGGCGCCGCCTTCGCGGCCCCCGAGGCGCGCATCGGGACGTTCTTCCCGTAGCCGGGGCCCGCCGGGTCCTTCACGGTCCGGCGGCTGAAGAAGACGATCTTCCCTCTGACGACGTCGGGGTCGGCCTTCACCGCCTCCTCGAGCGCCTCGAGGCTCTCCATCTTCACGATCGGGGCGGAGACGCCGCCCTCCGGCGTCGGGACGCTCCCCCCGAGAGCCGCCACGACGAGCCGCTGGCGGAACGGGGCGACGACCTCGGCCGCCTCGGCCCCCCGCTCCCACGCCTTCACGGTCACCTCCTCCGCGCGCACGTTCGCGAAGCCGAGCTCGCGGAGGAGCGCCTGCCCCCACGCGACGGCCGCGCGGTCTCCCGCCGAGCCTCCGAGGCGCGGTCCGACCTCGTCGGTGAGCCGGCGGACCCACTCGACGGCGCGCGTTTGCGCGCTCCCCTTCTCCGCGAGGGCGGCGACGGCGGCGCGGGTCTCCTCCGGCAGCCGGGCCGGGGGATGGAAGGGCTCGAGCGGGGGCTCTGCGGCGGAGAGGAGGGCGGCGGGAAGGAGGAGGGCGAGGGCGAGGCTCCGCGGGAGCCCCTTCGGGTATGCGGTCACGGCGCGGGAGTGTAAGGCCGCGTCAGGGGCGGAGCGACCACGCGCCCGAGGGCGTCTGCCGCACGGCGCGCGGCGGCCGCGCCTCGCGGCTCGCCTTCCTCGCCTCGTAGAGCGCCCGGTCGGCGTCTCGGAGGAGGTCCTCCGGCGTCCGGTGGCGCGCGCCGTCGAAGAGCTCGAAGCCGGCCGAGGCGCCGGCGAGGAACCCCTCCGTCTCGTCGTCGAGGGCCTCGCCGATCGCGGCTCGAAGCCGGTCGGCGAACGCAGGGAGCGACTCGGCGTCGACGTCGCTCACGACGACGGCGTACTCGTCGCCTCCGTAGCGCGCGACGAAGTCGTGCGGCCGCGAGGCGTCCTGGAGGGCGCGCGCCGCGCGGCGGAGGACCCGGTCTCCCGCGAGGTGCCCGCGCGCCTCGTTCCACGCCCGGAAGCCGTCGAGGTCGGCGAGGAGGAGGCCGAAGCCGCGCGCCCGGCCCCGCCGGAGCGCGTCGCCCCGCTCCGCGATCTCCTCGTAGAGGGCGTCGCGGTTCCAGAGGCGCGTCCCGGGGTCGGTCAGGCCCGCGAGCCGGTAGCGGCGCACCTCCTCCGACATTCGCCAGAGGACCGTCGCCGCGAGGCAGAGGAAGAGGAGCCCGAGAAGGACGATGCGCCAGGCCGGGTCGAGCCGCGCCGGCCCCGAGCCCGGAACGAGGCCGGCCACCGGGACGGCCGCGCAGACGAACGCGACGTGGCCGACGAGGTCGGTCCGCGCGCTCCGCCGGCCCCGGAGAGCCGCGAGGACGAAGCGGACGAGGAGGTCGGCGAGGAGGGCCGCGAACGCCCAGCGGAACACCTGGAGCGGGACGACGAAGCTCTCGATCCCCGGCACGACCGGCGCGGCGAGCGCGAGGAAGCCGAAGGCCGGGAGGGCGACGCGGTAGCCGGCCGGGATGCCGGCGCCGAGGAAGCGGAGCATCGCGGCGCAGTAGAAGACGGCCGTCGCCGAGAGGGCGACGATCCCGCCCCGGAAGACGGCCGAGAGCGGGACGGCCCCCTCGCTCCAGATCGAGTGCCCGAGCATCGCGTACGCGCCGACCGAGGCCGCGAAGCCGGCGAAGAGGAGGTAGTCCGCCGGGCCGCGCGCGTGGAAGGCGAAGAGGACGAGGAAGACGGCGACGACGAGGCACGAGCCGAGGAAGAGGACGAGGCCCTGGTCGTGGAGGCTCCGCTCGCGTGCGAGGAGGTCGAGCCGCCCGATGACCGGGGACTCGCGGAAGACGCCGCCGTCGCGCCGCCCGTGCCAGACGCGGACGACGAGCTCGCGCGGCCCCGCGCCGTCGACGCGGTCGGTCGGCAGCGGGTAGAGGCGCGACACGAAGTGGGCCGTGTCGGAGGCGGGAGGGAAGTCGCCGAGGCCGCCGATCCTCACGCCGTCGAAGAAGGCCTCGTCGACGTCGCGGATCGCCTCCGCGCCGAAGGCGAGCGGCTGGCCGACGAAGGGCGAGAGGTCGACGAGGACGCGGTACCAGCGGACCCCTTCCCGCGGGGCCTGGTCGTGCATCGGGTCGGCCGGCCGGAACGCGAGGCGGTCGATCCCCTCGACGCCGTCGGGCGGGTCGCCGTCGGCCGCGCTCCAGCCCGATTCGAGGACGAGGGGCAGGGCGGGCGCGCCGACGTCGGGCGCCGCCTCGGCCGCCGCCGGCGCGAGGAGCGCGGCGGCGAGCAGGGCGGCGGCGGCGCGCCGGCCCGACATCCTCAGGAGACCGCGGGCTCGAGGAGCGTCAGGGTCCCCTGCGCGACGTCGAGCTCGGCGAGGACGCCGAGCGGGAACGTCGACTTGTCCGTCACGTGACCGAAGCGGAGCCCGGCGAGGACGGGGACGCCGAGCTTCCCGAGCCGGTCGGCGACGACGGTCTGCCAGGTCCACGTCCCCTGGAAGCTCCCCTTGTCCGGCGGGCCGCAGTCCTTGAACTTCCCGAGGACGATCCCCGCGCACTTCTGCACCCTTCCCGTCAGGACGAGGTGCGTCAGCCAGCGGTCGATCCGGTACGGCTCCTCGCCGACCTCCTCGAGGAAGAGGATCGACCCCTCGAGGGGCGGCTCCCACGGCGTCCCGACGAGCGTGTCGAAGACGCTGATGTTCCCGCCGACGAGGCGCCCCTTCGCCGTCCCCGGCGCGATCCGGCGGAGGCGGTCCTCGCGGTCGACGAAGCCCTCCCTCGGCTCGACGGGAGGCGCCGCGGCGACGACGCCCGCCACCTCCTTCGAGAAGGCGACCTTCTTCAGCTCGGCGAGCGTGTACTCGGACATGTTCCCCGAGCAGGTCGGCGCGTGGAACGTGACGAGCCCCGTCTTCGCGTAGAGCCCGTTCAGGAGCGCGGTGATGTCGCTGAAGCCGAGGAGGGGCTTGGGGCTCTTCCGGATCGCCTCCCAGTCGAGGAGCGGGAGCAGGCGGCCGGAGCCGTAGCCGCCCCGGACGCACCAGACGGCGTCGACGGACGGGTCGCGGAAGGCGGCGTTCAGGTCGGCCGCGCGCTCCTCGTCGGTCCCCGCGAGGTACATCGTCTGGCGGGCCGCGGCCGGCATCGTCTTCGGGACGAGCCCGAGCGAGCGGACGATCTCCTCGGCGACGACGACTCCCTCCGGCTCCTCCTCGGGGCTCGCCGGCGAGACGAGCGCGACCCTCGCCCCCGGCGCGAGCGCCTTCGGGCGGACCGGGCCGGAAGGGGGGGCCGCCGCCCGCGCGGCGCGAGGAAGGGAGAGGAAGGCCGACGCGAGGGCTGCGTCGGCGAGGAGGCTGCGGCGCGTTCTCACGGCGTCGATTCTATGCGCCGCTTCTGGACCGCGGCCGCCCGCGGCCGCAGAATCCGGGGTTGCCGATGAAGACCGCCCTGCGCCGCGCCGCCCTCCCCTCCGCCCGAGCCGCAACGCCGTCCCAGGGAGGCGCCCGGTGACGCTCCGCGACGGCCTCCTCCGCGTCCGCGCCGGAGAGGCGGCCCACCCCGACGCCGTCTCCGCCTTCACGCGCCTCGCGGCCGATCACGGCACGCCCCTGTACGTCTACGACGCGGAGACGATCCGCGAGAAGGCCCGGGCGCTCCGCGACGCCTTCGTCCCGCGCTTCGGGCGCCTGAAGCTCCGCTACGCGCTGAAGGCGAACACGAACGTCGCGATCGTGAGGCTCGTCCTCGCCGAGGGGTTCCTCCCCGAGGTCGTCTCCGAGGGGGAGATCCGCGCGGCGCTCCGCGCGGGGGCGAGGGGGAGCGACGTCCTCTTCACCTCCTCCTCGAAGAGCCCGTCGGAGATCGAGTTCGCGCTCGGGAACGACGTCGTCCTGAACGTCGACAACCTCGACGAGCTCGGCCAGGCCTCTCGAGCGGCGGTGGCGCGCGGGGCGACGGCGCGGGTCTCCTTCCGGATCAACCCCGGCGTCGACCCCGACACGCTCCACCAGATCAACACCGGCATCCCCGAGTCGAAGTTCGGCGTCCACCTCGACGGCGGCATCGCCCGCACGGCCTACGGCACGGCCGCGGGCCTCCCGGGGGTCCGCGTCGTCGGCGCCCACTGCCACATCGGCTCTCAGATCACCGACCCCGCCGGCTACCTCGAGACGGCGCGCAAGATGCTCGGCTTCGCGCGCGAGCTGAAGCGCGACCTCGGCCTGACGCTCGAGTTCGTCGACCTCGGCGGCGGCCTCGGCATCCCGTACGCCGACGGGCAGTCCGTCATGAGCGCCGACGACCTCGCCGCGGCGCTCGCGCCCGTCTGGAAGGAGGAGGTCGCCCTCCTCGGCTACGAGCCGGAGCTCTGGATCGAGCCGGGCCGCTTCCTCGTCGCGCAGGCGGGCTCGCTCGTCGCCCGCGTCAACTCGGTCAAGACGACCCCGGTGAAGACGTTCGTCAACGTCGACGCCGGCTTCAACACGCTGATGCGCCCGGCGATGTACGGCGCCGAGCACCGCGTCCGCGTCGTCGGCCGCGACGGCGCGGCGATGACGCTCGACGTCGCCGGCGACGTCTGCGAGACGGGCGACATCCTCGCCGAGGCGCGCTCCCTGCCGCGCCCCGAGGCGGGCGACCTCGTCGTCTTCCTCGACGCGGGGGCCTACGGCTTCGCGATGGCGAGCGAGTACAACGCCCGCCCGCTCCCCGCCGAGGTCCTCGTCGACGGCGACGAGGTCCGCGTCGTCCGCCGCCGGGGGACGTTCGAGGAGCTCCACCGGAGCGAGCCCGCCTGACGGGCCGAGGCGCTGGGCTCGCTTGCGGGCGAGGTAGCGAAACGCTACCCTTCCGGCATGGGACAGCCGGTCAAGCTCTCCGACGCCCTCGTCCTCGACGCCCGCACGGTCGGCGCGAAGGCAGAGCGTTCCATCGCCGGCCAGATCGAGTTCTGGGCGCGCCTCGGCCGGGCCGTGGAGCCCGTCCTACGGGCCGACGAAGCCCTCCGACTGAAGGAGCGGGGAGACGTCCGGCCCCTCTCGGAGTGCCTCTCGTCCGTGGACTCCGCCGAGGGACGCGCCCGGCTGAAGGCCGCCCTCGAGAAGGGCCCCTGGCCTCGTTTCGAGCCCGTGCGCGGCCGGCCCGGGCTCCTCGTCCGAGTCGACGAGGACGGAACGAGGATCGTCGGCCGGTTCGCAGGGCGGACGTTCCGACCCGCAGCGTCCCGGTGACCCACCCCTTCGACGCCCGGCCGATCGTCGTGGCCCTGGCCGGGCCGAACGGCGCCGGGAAGTCGACGTTCTACCGCGCTCACCTTCGCGACGCAGGCCTCCGTTTCGTCAACGCCGACGAGATCGCACGCGATATCGGCCTCGACGCGTACGAGGCGGCCGCGATGGCCGGCCGGCTCAGAAGGGAACTCGTCGCCGCAAGGGAGAGCTTCGTATTCGAGACCGTCTTCTCCGACCCCGCGGGGGAGAAGCTCGAGTTCCTCATGGCCGCCGCCGAGTCCGGTTACACCGTCGTCCTCTGCTTCATCGGACTCGACTCGCCCGGGACGAGCGAGGCGCGCGTCGCCATGCGCGTCTGCCAGGGCGGCCACGACGTCCCCTCCGCGAAGCTCCGCGCCCGGTTTCCCCGCACGCTCCGCAACCTCGCCGCCGCGATCCGCTTCCTGCCCCACGTCCTCGTCTACGACAACAGCGGCCTCTCGAGGCCCTTCCGGCAGGTGGCCCGGTTCGAGAGCGGTAGACGGGTGGACGGAAGATCGCCCCTACCCTCGTGGATGCGAACCGACGGATCCCAGAGGCGCTGACCGCCGCGCGCGGGCGGCACGTCAGCGCCACTGCACATCCGATACACGAAACGCCCAAACTTCGACCGAAATGCTGATGCATTCGGATCATTGACACCTTTCGGAGGGGCCTGGACGATCTCGGCTGTTGTCGACCGGCCTGCGCCGTTGGCGACGTGAGTTCGGCCCGGCACGCGGAGGTGGCAGATGAGGCGTCTCTTCTCGGTGCTTTTTGTCCTTTCGGCGGTCGTGTCACCCCGCGCTTCAGCGGCGACAGCGCCCGAAACCGGCCCTTCGAGACACAGGTTCGCAGCTGTCGGGGCAGCCGCCGATGACGACGCCCCCGACACCGCGCTCGGCACGGTGCGCCCGGTCCTCTCGGTGGATCGAGTGCAAGCCGCGAGCGGCGAGCTCGCGATCGTCAACCTCGACGGCTACACCTTCGCGAAGGACCTCTCGACTCTTTCCCTCTACGACCTCTGCGTCCGCAACTACCGGGGTACATCCGCGAGTTCCGTGTGGGTCGAGGTCTGGGCGTCGAACCAGATCCCACAGATCGGCGGAGACCTGACCCACTTCACCGTCGCGACCTACGCCTTCGGCCTCGTGAACGGCTACTCCACAAGATGCCTCGATACCGGCGCCATACCGATGACGCCACCGAATCCCGGTCAGTACTGGCTTTCGATCGTGCTGTACGAGGGCTCTGGTTCCGGGCGGGTTCTTCAGTTCATCTACACGGACACGACGAAGGGCGACTTCGGGGGACCTTTCAGCAGCTCAACGCTCTACATGGAGAAGCCCCTCAACTACTACATCACGAATGGTGGGAACAACGCCTCTCTACAGGTCGGGCGTATTCGGAATGCCAGAAGCTCCGGTTCCGGACAACTCAAGGTCAGCCTGATTGCGACAACGGAAGTCCCACGGTATGGCCCGACGATCAGCTTCTGGTGGGTCCTTCAGAAGGAGTATTCGCCTCTTAGCGCGGGCTATTCGTACACGAACGTTGATACCGGCTCCCTCGCGACGACCCAACCCCCTCCTGGCACCTACTGGGTTACCGCGGTCTTGTGGGAGCGGGCGACGGACGGCGTCTGGTACTACTTCAGCATCTACACCTTCCCGAACCCGTACACGTTCACGGGAACGAGCCCGGCCCCGTCTGCAGACTTCACGTTCGCCCCCACGACTCCCCTCGTCGGCCAGAGCGTCTCGTTCACGGACACGTCATCAGGAAGCCCCACGTCGTGGTCGTGGAGCTTCGGAAACGGCGCGACCTCGACGGCGCGCAATCCCACTTACGCCTACCCCGCCGCCGGAACCTACGGCGTGTCGCTGACCGCGACGAACGCGGGGGGCGCCAGCACGCGCACGAAGAGCATCACCGTTCTCGCCCCCACGCCCCCGGTCATTACCTACTTCGGCGCGAACCCGTCGTCCGTCGTGACGGGCCAGCAGTCGATCCTGACGTGGACGAGCACGGGAGGCAGCTCGGCCTTCATCGACCAGGGTATCGGCGCCGTTCCGACGTCCGGCTCGATCGCGATCACGCCGGTCATCGGAGTCCCGTACCGGCTCACCGTCACCGGGCCGGGTGGATCCGCCAGCGCGACCGTGACGATCTCGGCCGTGCCGTTGACGTACGCAGGCACCTGGATACTCCCTTCTTCGGCCCGCGCGCCGGGTCAGAACGCGTTCTGGACGACCGACCTGGTCGTCATGAACCCGACGGCCGACACTGCGAGCGTGAACGTCAAGTTCCTGGGACACGGAGGAAGTGGACCGAGCGGCCCGGAGAGGATCTACTCGATCCCGCCCAGGTCGACGCGCACCTGGGCGGACGTCCTGGGTACGATGTTCGGCCGCGAGACAGACTGGGGCCCCATCCTCGTCCGATCGACCGCTTCGTCCCTCGTCGTCCTAGGGCAGACCTGGACGGCGTCGCCGAGCGGCGGATCGTACGGCCAGAGCGTCGCGGCGACGAGCGTTACCGACGCCATCGGCGCAAGTCCGAGAGCCATCGCCGGAGTGCGGCAGGACTCCGCGTTCCGGACGAACCTCGTCCTGGCCAACATGAAGGAGTCCGACACGACGGTCGCCGTGACGCTGCTCCTGCAGGACGGCACGACAGCGACCCAGCAGACAGTCTCGCTCGGACCGCTCGGATTCTTGCAGCTCAACGTCGCGAGCAACATGGGTGTAGCCAACATCGTGGGCGGGAGCTTCCTGATCAGCTGCACTTCTCCCGGCTGCCAGGTGGCGGCGTACGCCTCCGTCATCGACGCGTCGACCGCCGATCCGAGAACGCTCCTCGCGAGGTGACGCTCGGGATTCGTCTCTGACCCCGTTTCCTTCGAGAGGCCGCCCGGCGAGGGCGGCCTCTCCTCTTTTCGGCCCCCCCCAGGAAACCCCTCTTCGCGCGCCCGCCGCCCGGAGCGTGGGCTCCGTCACCGCGTCCGGAACCGGAGTCCTATACTGTCGGATTCAGGATCACAGGAAACCCGGAAGGAGGGACGTCATGTCACGACGCCTCTGCACGATTCTCAGGGCGGGCCTCCTCGCCCTTCCGTTTCTCGCCTCTCCGCCCGCGGCGGCGCTCTCGCGCTCGATGACGCTCGACGAGGTCTTCACGCAGGGCGACGCCGTGTTCGTCGGGAGGGTCGTCTCGGCCCGCGCCGTCTGGGGCGAGGGGCGGAAGATGATCTGGACCGAGTACACGTTCGAGGTCCAGGAGTCGTGGAAGGGCGCCGGGCCCGCGCGCCGCGTCGTCCGCGTCGCGGGCGGGACGCTCGACGGCACGTCGATCCAGCTCTCGCACGTCCCGGCCTTCGAGGCCGGGGCGACGTACGTCCTCTCCGCCTTCGAGAACGACCGCCTCTACGCCTCCCCCGTCGTGGGGACGGAGCAGGGGATGTTCCGGGAGGTCATCGAGGAGACGACGGGGGAGGCGCTCCTCGTCGACTCCGGCGGGCGCCGCCTCGAGAAGGACTCCTCCGGCCGGCTCGTCCGCGGGACGCCCTCCGTCGCCTCCGTCACGCCCGGCTTCGTCCGCCTCGTCTCCGAGCGCGAGGCGGCGATGCGCGAGGAGGGCGCCGCGCCGGTGCGGCTCTCCGAGCCGACCTGGCGCGACGCCGCCGGGAACGCCGTCGCGAAGCCGGCCGTCC
>JBDIBE010000031.1:0-16628 GCA_039812785.1 Thermoanaerobaculia bacterium
CGACGGCGATGGCGCGCGCCTGGGCGCGCTTCGACCGGGCAGACTTCTCGGCGCGCGACGACCGGGTCTTCGCGCCGGCCCCGAACGCGATCGCCCTGGGCGAGACCTACCCCCTGCCGTCGCTCGTCGGCTACCCGTTCGCGCGCCTCTCCGGCTCGGTCCCGCTCGGCGTGAACGTCCCGTACTTCCTCGCGCTCGCCCTGGCGCCGATCGCGCTCTACGCGTTCTACGCGGAGCTCGCCGGGCCGGGGCCGGGCGCGGCGCTCGCGGCGCTCCTCGTGGCGTGGGGGCCGGCGCGGATGAACACCCTCGGGGTCCTGAGCCTCCTCACGTCCGGCCTCGTCGTCCTCGCGGCGGCCTTCGCCGTCCGCTTCCTCGCGAGGGGAAGGGGGATCGACCTCGCCGCCTTCGCGGCCTTCCTGCTCGCGCAGGCCTTTTCCGGCCTCTACCCGCTCGCGCAGGGAGGGCTCTTCGGCCTGGCCGCCGTCCCGCTGGCCGCGGGACGGAAGGCGCTGCGCCCCGGGCGCCTCGCCGCGCTCGCCGGGTCCGGTGCGGCCGTCCTGCTGCCGGCGGCCCTCTGGCATGCTCCCCTCTTCCGGCTCGGCGAGGACTTCGGCGTCGAGACGGTCCCCGCGACGTTCGAGGCGCACGCCGCGGACCTCCTCTCCCTGCTCCACGGAGGGATCTTCGGCGGCCCCGTGAGGGACCTCCTCGAGCGGGCGGTCCCGGGGTTTCCCCTGGGGGCGGCGGCCTTCTTCCCGACCCTTTCCGTCCTCGCCTCGCTCGGCGCGTGGGCCGTGTGGCGCCGGCCGGCGCGCGGCGCCGGGGAGCGCTCGCCTCTTCCGTGGCTGCTCCTGGCCGCGGCGCTCTTCCTCCTCGCGCTCGGGCCCACCGTGCGTGCCGCGGGGCGCCCGCTCGGGCCCGGTCCGCTCGCGGTCCTCTCGAAGCTCCCCGTGCTCTCCTCGCCGACACGTGGCCCGCGGACGTGCCGGCGTACCGGTTCCCCGCGCCGACGGAGGCGGCGCGTCCGCTGGCGGGGCTCGAGCGCGACGCGATCGTGGCCTTCTACCCGATGGGGAGGCCCCAGGCGACCCGCGCCTGGGTCGACCAGCTCGTCCACGGCCGGCGTGTCGTGAACGGATGGTTCACCTTCGATCCGCAGCCGCACGCCTGGCTCACGCGGGCTCAGCGCTCCGTGGACGGGCCGGTCGGGCTCGCGATGCTCAGGGACTTCGGGGCGGAGGTCGTCGTCGTCGACCCCGACCTCCTCGACCCGGCGCGCCGCGAGTCGATCGCCCGGCTCCGGGCGCCGGACGCCGCCCTGCGGCTCCGATCGATCGAAAGCGCGGGGCGCCTCCTCCTCTTCCGGTTCGAGCCGAAGGCCCCGGCGGTCTTCACGACCGCGGACCTGACCCGGCTCCGCTTCCGCGGCGCTCAGGCCCCGGTGGGCGGGACGCCGGGCGCGCTCGCCCTCTACTTCGGACCGGCCACGGTCCCCGTGGACGTGACGACGCCGGTCGGCGCCACGGGCGCGCTGCTCCGCGTCCCGCCGGTCCAGCCCGGGCCGCTTCGCGTGTTCGCGGACGGGGCCCTTCCCCCGGGCGGCGAGGTGAGGCGCCGCCACGGCGGAGCGCTCGTCGGCGTGGTCGAGACGCCCGGGCCGTAGCCCGCGCCCCGGGGGAATCCAGACCGGCGCCGAACCGGTTCTGATGCGTCCTCATCCTTTTCGCGCCTCGGCGCGGCCTTCCTTGACAGCCCGCGAAGGGGCCGCCCCGCTGGACGGACAGGAGTGGCGAAGAGCCGGACGGCCTCGCGGGTCGGGCCCGCGGGCCCGCGGCTCCGCCACCGGGAGGCGCCCTCGATGGCCTTCGAACCCGGGCCCGCCTACGTCCTCGGGGCGGACGCCCTGCCCGCCCTCTTCCAGGCGCTCCTCGACTCCGGCCACACCGTCGTGGCCCCGACGGCGCGGGACGGCGTGATCGCCCTCGCGGCGATCGGCCGGCAGGACCGCGTCTTCCTCGACGGAGCCTATGCCGAGCCGGCCTACGCCGAGAGGCGCAGGGATGCCCTCCTCGTCGTCGCGCAGTGCACGGAGGCGCACGGCACCTGCTTCTGCGCCTCGATGGGGACCGGCCCGCGCGCGACGGCGGGATTCGACCTCGCGCTCACGGAGCTCCTCGGGGGCGGCCGGCGCGAGATCCTCGCCGAGGTCGGGAGCGAGCGCGGCGCCGCCCTCCTCGCGGGCGTGCCGAAGCGCGCCGCCGCAGAGCCTCGCGCTACCGGCAGTGGCTGACGCACAAGCTGGCCTCCTGGGTCGACCAGTTCGGGGAGACGGGCTGCGTCGGCTGCGGGAGGTGCATCACCTGGTGCCCCGCCGGGATCGACCTGACGGAAGAGGCCCGGGCGTTCCGGCCGGCTCACGCCGGGAAGAAGGAGTGACCGATGTCGAAAATGTTCTTCGCCGGGCTCGGCGACACGATGTTCGACGGCCCGACGACGCTCCAGCCGATCCTCGCCGAGCACCCCTTCCTCAAGGGGATGAAGGACGAGCACCTCGCGCTCATCACGGGCTGCGCCTCGAACGTGAAGTTCGACGCCGGGACGTACCTCTTCAAGGAGGGACAGGACGCGGACAAGTTCTTCATCGTGCGGCAGGGCCAGATCGCCCTCGAGGTCTTCTCGCCCGCGCACGGCCCCCTCGTCGTGAACACGGTGACGGAGGGCGAGGTGATGGGGTGGTCGTGGCTCGTCCCGCCCTACCGATGGCACTTCGACGGCAAGGCGACGGACCTCGTCCGGGCCATCGCCCTCGACGGCAAGTGCCTGAGAGGGAAGTGCGAGAAGGACCACGACCTCGGCTACGAGCTCCTCAAGCGCTTCTCCGAGATGATGTCGCACCGCCTCGACGCCGCGCGCATGCAGCTCATCGACCTCTACGACGACATGCCGACGAAGGGGGTCCGCCGCAAATGAGCGCCGTCCCGTCCGTCCCCGACCCGATGTTCCCCCGGCCCTACCGGGTGCACCGGGTCACGAAGGAGACGAGCGACACCTTCACGCTCGAGCTCCTCCCCGAGGCGGGCCACGCCGGCTTCGCGTTCGCCGCGGGGCAGTTCAACATGCTCTACGTCTGCGGGATCGGGGAGGTGCCGATCTCGATCAGCGGCGACCCGGGGGTTCCGCAGGCACTCGTCCACACGACCCGCGCCGTCGGCGCGGTGACGAAGGGGATGGGGGAGCTGAAGAAGGGCGACTCCATCGGCATCAGGGGGCCCTTCGGGACCAGCTGGCCCGTCGCGGAGGCCGAGGGGAACGACGTCGTCTTCGTCGCGGGCGGCATCGGCCTCGCCCCGCTCCGGCCGGCGCTCTACCAGGTCCTCGCGAGCCGCGGGAAGTACGGCCGCGTCGTCCTCCTCTACGGCGCGCGGACTCCGGAGGACATCCTCTACAGGAAGCAGCTCAAGGAGTGGCGCGCCGACCTCGGCCTCGAGGTCCACGTCTCCGTCGACCGCGCCACGCGCGACTGGCGCGGGAACGTCGGCGTCGTCACGACGCTCATCCCGCGCGTCCCGTTCGACCCGTACCACACCGTGGCGATGGTCTGCGGACCGGAGGTCATGATCCGCTACACCGTCATGGAGCTCGAGCGGCGCGGCGTGGCGCAGGACCAGATCTTCGTCTCGCTCGAGCGGAACATGAAGTGCGGGGTCGGCTTCTGCGGCCACTGCCAGCACGGGCCGAACTTCGTCTGCAGGGACGGCCCGGTCTTCCCCTTCTCGAAGGTCCGGGACCTCCTCGGCCAGAGGGAGGTGTGACGTGGCCCACCGGCTGAAGCCTCGCCTCGCCGTCTTCAAGCTCGCCTCCTGCGACGGCTGCCAGCTCTCGCTCCTCGACTGCGAGGACGACCTCCTCGCCGTCGTGGGCGAGGTCGAGATCGTCAACTTCCTCGAGGCCTCTCGCGCCGTCGAGAAGGGGCCGTACGACGTCGTCCTCGTGGAGGGGTCCATCACGACCCCGCACGACGCCGAGCGGATCCACCAGATCCGCCGCTCGGCCCACTGGCTCGTGACGATCGGCGCCTGCGCGACGGCCGGCGGCATCCAGGCCCTCCGGAACTTCCGGGACGTCGCCGAGTTCACGCGCTGCGTCTACGCCTCGCCGCAGTACATCGAGACCCTCAACAAGTCGACTCCGATCGTCGACCACGTCTTCGTCGACTTCGAGCTCCGCGGCTGCCCGATCAGCAAGGCCCAGCTCGTCGAGGTCCTGAGCGCCCTCCTGAACCACCGGAAGCCCGTCGTCCCGACGTACAGCGTCTGCCTCGAGTGCAAGCGCCGCGGGACGCCGTGCGTGATGGTGGCGCACGGGACGCCGTGCCTCGGGCCGGTGACGCAGGCGGGCTGCGGGGCCCTCTGCCCGTCCTATGCCCGCGGCTGCTACGGCTGCTTCGGGCCGATGGAGACCCCGAACACCGCCGCGCTCTCCGCCGCGTGGAAGAAGCTCGGCGTCGACGCCGGAGGGATCGTCCGGGCGTTCCGCACGTTCAACGCGGGCGCCGAGCCGTTCCGGCGGGAGAGCGAGATCCATGAGCAGAAGTAGCGAGAAGGCCGGGCCGGGAAGGAAGGCCGCGACGAAGACCGCGACGAAGGCCGCGGCCAGGCCGCCCGCGCCGGCGAAGGGAGGCTCCCGGACCGTCTCCGTCGCCGCCCTCGCCCGCGTCGAGGGGGAGGGCGGGATCTACGTGAAGGTGAAGGGCGAAAGGGTCGTCGAGTCGCGGTTCGACGTCTACGAGCCGCCGCGCTTCTTCGAGGCCTTCCTCCGGGGGCGGAGGTTCACCGAGGCGCCCGACATCACGGCCCGCATCTGCGGGATCTGCCCCGTCGCCTACCAGATGAGCTCGGTCCACGCGATGGAGGCCGCCTGCGGCGTGACGGTGGGCGGGGCGCTCCGCGAGCTCCGAAGGCTCCTCTACTGCGGCGAGTGGATCGAGAGCCACGTCCTCCACGTCGCGATGCTCCACGCCCCCGACTTCCTCGGGTACGAGAGCGCCATCCACATGGCGAAGGACCACCCGGACCTCGTCACGAAGAGCCTCGCCCTGAAGAAGGTCGGCAACGAGATCGTCACGGTCGTCGGCGGGCGGGAGATCCACCCGGTCAACGTGAAGGTCGGCGGCTTCTACAAGCTCCCGCCGCCGAAGGCTCTGGAGGAGCTCGGTGCCAGGCTCCGCGCCGTCCGCCCGATCGCCGCCGAGCTCCTGCCGGTCGCGGGCTCGCTCACCTTCCCGGACTTCGCCCCCGACTACGAGTTCGTCGCGCTCCGCCACCCGTCGGAGTACCCCCTCTGCGAGGGGCGCCTCGTCTCGAGCCGAGGGCTCGACGTCGCCGTCTCCGAGTACGAGAGCCACTTCGTCGAGGAGCACGTCGAGCACGCGAACGCCCTCCACTCGCGGAAGAAGGCGGGCGGCATCTACCTCGTCGGCCCGCTCGCCCGCTACGCCCTCAACTTCGACCGCTTCCCGAGGCGGATCCAGGACGCGGCGCGGGAGGCGGGGCTCGGACCCGTCGAGCGGAACCCCTTCAAGAGCATCGTCGTCCGCTCCGTCGAGACGCTCTGGGCGGTCGACGAGGCGCTCCGGATCATCGACGGCTGGGAGCCGCCGCCGGCCCCGTCCGTCGACGTCCCGCCGCGCGCCGCGACGGGCGCCGCGATCTCCGAGGCGCCGCGCGGCATCCTCTACCACCGCTACCGGATCGGAGCGGACGGCCTCATCCAGGAGGCGAAGATCGTCCCTCCGACCTCCCAGAACCAGAAGCAGGTCGAGGACGACCTCCGGGCCTTCGTCGAGGCCCGGTTCGACCTGCCGCTCGACGAGCTGACCTGGCAGTGCGAGCAGGCCGTGAGGAACTACGACCCCTGCATCTCCTGCGCGACGCACGCGCTCAGGGTGAGGATCGAGAGGGACTGAGCGAGACTGCGCGCGTGGCGCGCGTCGTCATCGGAGTCGGGAACGACCTTCGCGGGGACGACGCGGCGGGCTGGGAAACGGTCCGCCGCCTCGCCCCCTCTTCGTCCCTCGTCCTCCACGAGCACGCCGGCGACGCGCCGGGCCTCGTCTCCCTCTGGGGCCCGGACGACGACGTCGTGATCGTCGACGCCGTCGTCTCGGCCGACCCGCCCGGGACGATCCTGGAGATCGACGCCCTCGCGGGCGAGCTTCCCGCCGCCGTCTCCTGGGCCACGACCCACGGCGCGGGCGTCGCCGAAGGGGTCGAGATGGCGAGAGTCCTCGGCCTGCTCCCGAGGAGCCTCGTGGTGCTGGGCATCTCGGCGAAGCGGTTCGACCTGGGAGCCCCGATGACCCCGGAGGTCGAGCGCGCCGTGGACGAGGTCGTGCGGAGGCTGCGGGGGTAGGGACGGGGGGGCGGGGGACCGGGGCCGGAGCGCCGGAGCAACGGAGCACCGGAGCGCCATCCCTCGTCACCATCTCGTCGGTTCTTCTGGGGGCCGCGCTCGGCCCGGTACGTCTCTTCGGCTCCTTCTGCGCGCGGCCGACCCGCTACCGCGTCCGCTGCGGCCGGGCGGGGCGCCCGCGCGAACTCGCTTCGCTCAAACAGCGCGCGGGCTTTTCCCCCGCCCGGTCCTCGCAGACGCGAGCGGGTCCCCGGCCGTGCTCGGGGTCGCCTCCGAGACGCACCGGTCCTCCCGCGGCCGGCGGAAATCAAGCGCAGGCAACCGAGGGGCCGTGTCTGGGAATCGCGAAAGTGAAGGTCTAACCTAGTCGGGGACACCGCGGAGGCGCACCGATGATGGACCTTCAGACGACGTGGTTCCTCGTAGTCGGAATCCTCTTTGCCGGGTACTCGGTTCTCGACGGGATCGACGGCGGCGTCGGAACGCTCGTGCTCGCGCGGTCGGCGGACGACGAGGCGCGCAGGCGCATGCTCGGCACGCTGGGTCCGGCGACCCTCGGCAACGAGTTCTGGCTCGTCGCGGGAGTCGCGGCGCTCTTCGCGGCGTTCCCCGCCGTGCGCGTGGCGGTGATGTCGGCCTTCGCCTGGCTTCTCGGCCTGCTGGTCCTCGTGCTGCTGATGAGGGCTGTGGCGCTGGGGGCAGGGCGCAATGCGGGAGTTGTCGATCGCTCGCGGGACGTGGCGTTCGGCGCACTGAGCGCGCTCGCGGCGTTCGTTCCGGGGCTCGTCCTCGGGAACATCCTGCTCGGCCTGCCGCTCGACGAGGCGGGGCGCTTCACGGGTTCGGCTGGAGATCTCTTCCGGCCCTTCGCCCTGATCGTCGCGGTCGAGGTCGTCGGCCTCTTCGCGCTCCAGGGCGCCTGCTGGCTGAACCTGCGCGTCGGGGGTGAAGAGGACGCCGTAATGCGGGTGTGGGTGACCGCGGTGGCGCTGCACGCGCTCACGCTCGTCTCTTCGCTGATGCTCGCCCCTCACCTCTGGGAGCCCTACCACCACCCGCTCACGTGGGTGTCGCCCGTCGTGATGCTCGCCGCGCTCGTCGCCGTGCCGTTCTTCGCGAAGGTCGGCAGAGCCCGGGCGTCGCTCCTCGCGTCATCGGCGGCCATTGCGGCCCTCTGGGGAATCGTCGGCCAGGGCCTGATCCCGAACATCGTCCCGGCGCTCGGAGCTCCCGAGAGGAGCCTCACGATCATGCACGCGTCGGCGAGCCCGACGGTGCTCACCTCGCTTCTCGTGGTCCTGCTCCTCGTCCTCACCCTCGTGGCGGGCTACAGCGCGTTCGTGTTCCTTCGCTTCCGACGCGCAGCCACCTGAGTAATCTCTGGGTTGGCTCCCTCCTGTGCCCAGCATTTCGTCGGCCGCGGGAGGGGTCGGGGCGTCTCGCGAGCCGACTCGAGCACGGCCGGGGACCCGCTCGCGACGGCGAGGACCGGGCGGGGGAAAAGCCCGCGCGCTGTTTGAGCGAAGCGAGTTCGCGCGGGCGCCCCGCCCGGCCGCAGCAGGCGCGTTAGCGGGTCGGCCGCGCGCAGCCAGGAAGTCCGAAGGATGGAAGTGTGTGTTGAGGAGAGGGCGGGGGTCCGGGGGGCGCGCGAAGCTCAGCTCCCCGGCGAGCGGCCGTGAGACGCACCGCCCCGAGCGCGGCCCCCTGAGGAATCGACGTGAGCTTGAAGCTTGTCGGTCCCGGGTTTCCCTCTTTCGGTCAGGTCGCCTTCCGGCGCGCGAGCTTCCGCAGCGCGGCGAGGCCTTCCCTGTCCCACTTGCCTTCTTCGTCCTTCGGGGTCTCGAGGATCTTCGGGACGTTCTCGAAGGCGGGCTCGGTCATGAGGTTCGCGAAGCCCTTCGAGCCGATGGCGCCGTGGCCGATCCGCTCGTGGCGGTCGACGCGGCAGCCGCGCTCCTTCTTCGAGTCGTTCGCGTGGACGACCTTCACGAGGCCGAGGCCGCAGGCGGCGTCGAGCTCGTCGAGGGTCTTCCTCCAGCCGTCCTTCGAGACGACGTCGTAGCCCGCGGCGTGGACGTGGCAGGTGTCGAGGCAGAGGGCGAGGCGCGCTCGGGAGTCGGCCCGGGAGAGGATCGATCCGAGGTGGGCGAAGTCGTGGCCGAGGCAGGCGCCCTGGCCCGCGGCGGTCTCGAGAAGGACCGCCGTCGAGGACGACGGGGTGAGCCGCGCGGCCTCGTCGAGGCCGCGGGCGATCCGGTCGAGGCCGACCTCCTCGCCGTCGCCGCCGTGCGAGCCGGGGTGGAGGACGAGGTACGGGATGCCGTTCGCGTCGCACCGCTCGATCTCGTCGACGAGCGCCTCGACGGAACGGGTGCGGACGAGCGGGTCGGGCGAGGCGAGGTTGATGAGGTAGGCCGAGTGGGAGACGAGCGGGGCGATCCCGGCGTCCGCGGCGGCCTTCCGGAAGGCCGCCGCCTCGGAGGCGACGACCGGCTTGCCGCCCCACTGGTTCGAGTTCTTCGTGAAGACCTGGAGCGCGCGGCAGCCGGCGTCGACGGCCCGGTCCACGGCGCGGACGAGGCCGCCCGCCGCGCTCATGTGGGCGCCGACGAGCGGCCCCCGCCCGGCGGCGTGCGCCCTCAAGCCTCCCTCGTCCGGGAGAGTCCCTTGCGGGCGAAGCGACGCTTGAGGTTCTTCGAGAGGGCGACCTGCTTGGCGTAGTTGAGGCCGAAGACGGCGGCCGGGAGGCCCGCCGCGAAGATCGGGATCGAGGCGATCGAGAAGAAGAGGTGCTGGGCCTTCTCGCGCGCGGTGTACTCGGGGTTCTTCAGGTTCGTCACCTGCCGGTAGTGCTTCCCGATGCTCCTGTAGACGTCGCCGAGGACGTTCGTGAACCCCATCTCGGTGCCCCACGAGAGGCACTCGCCGCGCCGGATCGACGCGAGGAACTCCCGCCAGGTCGTCCCCGGGGCCATCGTGAAGACCGAGGCGATCGGCGGGTAGGTGTGGGCGTCGGAGCCGCCGACGAGGGCGAGGTTCCCCTTCTTCTCCTTCGCCACGACGAGGAGGTCCTCGACGAGGGCGTTGTGCTGGTAGGCCATCGACCCGTTCTTCACCTCGAAGACGTCGAAGAGCGACAGCATCGTCTCGAAGAAGACCTCGGGGGCCTGGCGCATCCGGTACGACTGGAAGAGGTGGTTCGCCGAGAAGAGGAGGTCCTCGGCGCGGAGGTAGTCGACGAGCTCGAAGATGTTCCGGCGCTTGCGGTCGATGACGGCATGCTGCTGCCGGGTCAGGTCGAAGACGTTGACGTGGATCCTGTGGCCCGTCTTCGGGAACCAGGTCTCGACCTCGACGGAAACGAAGAAATCGGTCAGGTCGGGGTGGCGGTCCTGGAACCTCAGGCACCCCTCGACCGTGTCGTGGTCGGAGAACGTGACGAAGTCCATCCCCCTCGCCTTGGCGAGCCGATAGACCTCCTCCGGGTCGTTGTAGGAGTCGTGGCTGTTGGCGGCCTTGAAGTACTTGAAGATGGAGGCGTTGGTGTGGACGTGGAGGTCCGCCCGCGCGAAGGGGAGGGCCGGAGCGGGAGACGGCGCGTGGGACCTCGGGCCCCGGGAGTGGTCACCCATGGAGACGGAGTCTCCGCGCCGGGGGGTGCCCGGTCAAGCAAGGCACGCGCCCTGCTAAAGTCCGCGCGAATGAGCGGCGTTCTGGCACGGATCCTCTACGCCCTGCTCCTCGCCGTGATCCTCGGCGTGGCGGCGTGGATCTCGTTCTCCCGCTTCGTCCTCGGCAAGGCGGAGGAGGTGCCCGACCTGACCGGAAAGTCGGTCGACGAGGCGACCGCCCTGGCCGCCGAGCGGGGCCTCCACGTCGTCGTCGACTCCACGAAGGCGTCCTTCAGCGACGAGATCCCGGCCCACCGCGTCAAGGGCCAGAACCCGGCGGCCGGGATGGCGGTGAAGGCGGGGCAGGAGCTCCGCGTCTTCCTGTCGCTCGGGCCGGAGATCATCCAGACGCCCGACCTGACCGGCCAGACCCCGCGGACGGCCGCCCTCGCCCTGACCCGCGCCGGCCTCGCCGAAGGGGTCGTCTCCGACGTCCGGCTCCCGGGGCCGGCCGGCGTCGTCGCGCAGGGCGTCGTCCCCGGCGCCTCCGCCGAGCCGGACACCCCCGTCGACCTCCTCGTCAACCGGGGCCCTGCCGACGTCCTCTACGTCATGCCCGACCTGATCGGCCGCGACTTCGAGCGGGTGCGCCTCGCCTTCGAAGCCCGCGGCTTCCACCTGGGCGGCGTCCGGGCGCAGGCCTACGAAGGAGCTGCCGCAGGGACGATCCTGCGTCAGTTCCCGCTCGCCGGCTCGCCCGTCGGCCTCAAGGACACCCTATCCTTCGTCGTCGCCTCGCCCGAGCCCCTGCCGGGCTGAATCCGGAGTGAACCTGATGCCCCACCGCCCGTTTCGCCGTCTCCTCGTGCCCGCCCTCGTGACGCTCGCCGTCGCGGGAGGCGTCGCCTGCTCCTCGAGCGACCCGTCGAAGGTGACGCGGGAGCTCCTGACGATGTCGAAGGAGGACGCGTACGCCCGCGGGGACGCCCTCGTCGCGAAGAGGAAGTACGAGCTCGGGCGGCAGTACCTCCGCTTCGTCGCCGAGAACTACGCGAACGACCCGATCGGCAAGCAGGCGGCGCTCCGCCTCGCGGACTCCTTCTTCGAGGAGAAGTCGCCCATCGGCTACGTCGAGGCGCAGAGCCGGTTCAAGGACTTCCGAAGCCGCTACCCCTCCCACCCGCGCTCCGACTACGCCCTCTTCCGCCTCGCGCAGGTCTCCGACCGCCAGGCCGAGAAGCCCGACCGCGACCAGGCGAACACCCGCCTCGCGGCCCAGAGCTACCGCGAGCTCCTCCAGAACTACCCGGATTCGCCGTACTCGACCGAGGCCCGGGCGCGCTACAGGGCGATGCTCGACCTCCTCGCCGAGCACGAGTTCCTCGTCGCGCACTACTACTATCGGCGCGGGGCGTTGGAGGCCGCACGGATCCGCTTCGAGGGGCTCTTCGCGGCCTTTCCGGAGTACTCCCGGATGGAGAAGGCGCTCTACTACGCGGGGCTGACGGAGTTCCGCCTCGGCCGGCAGGAAGACGCCCGCGCCCTCTTCGACAAGCTCCGCAAGGACTACCCGGAGAGCAAGTGGGGCCGGAAGGCGCCGAAGCTCCCGGAGGCCCCCGTCGCCGCCACGGCCGCCGCCGGGCTTTGAGAAATCGAGCCGTTGCGGTAACTTAGAGCGGAAAGTCCGGAAGAATCGAGCCGAGGCCGTCGGGCGCGGTCGCACCGCGGCGTCCTCGAGGAGGTCGGAACCGTGAACCGTCCGCACTTCGCCCCCGCGCTGGCCCTCCTCGCCGCCGTCGTCCTCTGCGCCCCGGCCGCGGCGCAGAAAGACACGGCTCCGCCCACGCAGATCGAGGTGGCCCCGGTCGAGAGGCTCTCGCGGTCCGCGCCGTTCCCGGTCGGCTGGGAAGACGACGTCTACTGCGCGGGCTGGATCGGCTCGGACGACGAGCCCGTCACGGGCCGCATCGTCGCCGCCGAGTACGAGGACAGCCGGACGATGTACGCCGCGGGCGACATCGTCTACTCCGACGTCGGCGCGGCCCAGGGCCTCGTCGCCGGGCAGGAGTTCCAGGTGATCCGCCCGGCGCACACCGTCTACAAGCTCGGCTCGGAGATCGACAGGATCGGCCGCTTCTACGAGACGCCGGGCCGCGTGAAGGTCGTCTGCGTCCAGGAGAGGACCGCCATCCTCGAGTTCACCGAGTCGTGCTCGCCATCGGAGATCGGCGACCTCCTGATCCCGTTCGAGCCGATCCCGATCCCGCTCGTCCGCGCGAGCGCTCCGTACACGCAGTGCGACCCGCCGTCGGGAAAGACGACGGGGCAGATCATCGAGACGAAGGACCGGGCCGTGCCGATCGGCACCGACTCGGTGGTCTATCTCGACCTCGGAGAGGCGGACGGCCTCTATCCCGGCGACTTCCTGACCGTCTGGCGCCCCCGCGCCAGCGCCGACCTCGGCCTGCGCACGCTGCTCGGCGAGGTGAGCGTGCTCTTCACGAAGGAGCACACGGCCGTCGTGAAGGTCACCTCGATGATCGACACGATGGGCGTCGGCGACTACGTCGAGCTCAAGTAGGAGAAGGCGCGGAAGGCGCGCCGGAAGCCCGTGCTTCCGGCGCGTTCCCCTTCTCTCCGCCCCGTGGTAAGTTCCCTTCCCTTCGCCCCGCGGGGGTTCGTATCTTCGAGGAGGACGTGGTCACCGTGACGCTCGACGGACAGCTTCAGCGAATCATCGACGAGCTCGTGTCGAAGGGGATCCCCCTGGAGACGGCGCGGAAGGAGTTCGAGAGGAAGTACGTCGCCACGGCGGTGACGCGCGCCGACGGGAACATGGGCCAGGCGGCGAAGTCGCTCGGCATCCACCGCAACACGCTCCGCGCGAAGATCTCGCTCCTTCGGCTCAGGCCGAACCTGAAGCGCCGCGACAACGCGTGATGCCCCGGGGAAACCCGCACCGCCGGGTTTGACGGTTCACTGACCGGGGGAGGCGCTTACCGCCTCCCCCGCGCCCTCTTCCTCGCGCAGGGGCGGCGCGAAACGAGAAGGCCGGCGCAGGGCGCCGGCCTTCGTGATTCCGGAGAGCCGTGAGGATCAGACGCCCATCCTCAGCCGGGCGATGCGGGCCTCGAGCGGCGGGTGGGTCGAGAAGAAGCGCATGAGGCCGGTCGGGTGGCCCGAGATCTTGAGCGTCTGGACGGCCGCCTGGTTCGCGTGCGGGTCGACGACGCCGAAGGTCCGCTGGAGGCCCTCGAGCGCGGCGATCATCCGGTCGCGGCCGGCGAGCCGGGCGCCGCCGGCGTCGGCGCGGTACTCGCGGAGGCGCGAGAACCAGGCGACGACGACCGAGCCGAGGATCGAGAAGGCGATGTCGAAGACGAGCGTCGCCACGAAGTAGACGAGCTGCGACATCCCGCCCTCCTCCTCGTCGCGCCGGAAGAACTGGGCGACGAAGAAGGCGAGGACGCGCGCGAGGAACATCGTGAAGGCGTTCACCACGCCCTGGACGAGCGTCATCGTGACCATGTCGCCGTTGGCGACGTGGGCGATCTCGTGCCCGAGGACGCCCTCGACCTCGTCGCGCCGCATCCGGCGGAGGAGGCCGGTCGAGACGGCGACGAGCGATCGGTTCTTCGTCGGGCCCGTCGCGAAGGCGTTGACCTCCTCCGATTCGTAGATGCCGACCTGCGGCATCGTCCGGAGGCCGGCGGCCTGGGCGAGGCGGTGGACCGTCGAGACGAGCTCCTGCGCGCCCGGGTCGGGGGTGTTCGGGTCGATGACCTTCACGCCCATGCCCCACTTCGCCATCACCCTCGACAGGCCAAGGGAGATGAACGCGCCGCCGAAGCCCCAGACGAGGCAGAAGACGGCGAGGGCGGTCATGTCGATCCCGCGGGCGTTCAGGTAGGGGCGGACGCCGAGCAGGTTCAGGACGATCGAGATCGTCGCGACGACGAGGACGTTCACCGCGAGGAAGAGGAAGACGCGCTTGGCGATTCTCATGACGGATCTGCTCCCGTGCGGCCGACGAGCCCGGCCCGGGGAATCCGGGGGGCCCGGGGCGGCCGCGACGTTACCGAGAACGCGACGCCGGGGGCGTCTATTCCGAGGGCCCCGGGCGGGCGGGGTTCACTTCGGGGCGGAGGAGCCGTTCCCGGCCGGAGGGTCCTTCTTCTCGGGCTCCTGGCCGTCCCTCATCGCCTGCTTGAAGTTCCGGATCCCCTCGCCGATCCCCTTTCCGAGCTGCGGGAGCTTCCCGACGCCGAAGAGGAGGATGACGATGGCGAGGATGAGGATGAGTTCCGGGATGCCGAGGTTGGGCACGGGGGCCTCCTGAAGGTGGGGATGATACCGCTTCAGCCCGGGAGGAGCTCGAGGAGCGCCTCATACGGGCCGTCGCGGCGGGTCCACCGGCGGATCGCCCGGACGGCGGCGTCCCGGTGAGGGCGGTAGATCTCCCGGCCGAGGGCGAGCATCTTCTCGAACGTGCCGAGGACCTTCCAGGCCCGCTGCAGGAGGACCGCCTCGCTGTAGCGCTCCCCGTGGGCGTCGGCGAGCGCGCCGGCCCGCTCGAACCGGAGCGAGACGGGGTCGTAGTCGGGAGGCCCGAGGCGCAGGTCCTGGAAGTCGATGACGGCGAGGGCGCCGCCGGGGGCGCGCATCAGGTTGTTCGCGTGGAAGTCCCTGTGTGTCGGGACCGGGTCGCCGGTGAGCGCCGGGTCGGTCGCCTCGCGGGCCATCCGCGCCGCGAGCTCCTCCCACGCGGCGGCGCGCTCGGCCGGGAGCGGGGCGGCGCCGTCCCGTTCGAGCGCCCAGCGCCGCGTGTGCGCGAGCTCGCCCGCGAAGAAGGCCGCGTCGAAGGCGGCATTGAGGCGCGCCGCGGGGCGGGACATCCGCCGGAGAGCGTGGAGGAGCTCCTCGGCCTCGTCGAGGAGGCGCTCGCGCCCGGCGGCGTCGGCCTCGCGGATCTCGGAAGCGAGGTCGCGGTCGCCGAGGTCCTCGATGAGCGCGGCGCCCGAGGCCGGGTCGTCGTCGATCAGCTCGGGGACGCGGAGGCCCGCCCCGGCGAGGGCCGCGCCGATCTCCCTCCAGCGGTCCTGCGCCTTCGTCCCCGGCTCGGGGTAGAGGACGAGGACGACCGTGGCTCCTCCGCGCGAGGCGGCCCGGAAGTACCGGCGCTGGCCGACGTCTCCCGCCAGGGGAATCGCGGGGGCGTCGCAGGGAAGGCCGAAACGCGAGCGCGCGGCGTCGAGCCGCGCGCCGTCGAGAGCGGGGACGGGACCGGTCACTGCTTCCCGGGGTCCTGCTCGGTGAGCTCGACCTTGAGGATCTTCTGGTAGGAGCGGGGCTTGCCGCCGCTGCGGGGGTCCGTCGTGTCCGCGTTCGACTCCGCGACGATCTTGTCGACGACGTCCATCCCCTTCACGACCTCGCCGAAGACGGTGTACTGCCGGTCGAGGAAGGGGGAGTCCTTCACGACGATGAAGAACTGCGAGGAGCCCGAGTCGGGGTCGCTCGCACGGGCCATCGAGAGGATGCCGCGCTTGTGGGAGATCTCGTTGAACTCGGCCTTCACGTTGAGCGGCTTGCCCGCCTTGTCCGAGTTCCCGCCGGTGCCGAAGAGCGCGGCCTGCTTCATGTCCTTCGTGTAGGGGTCTCCCCCCTGGATCATGAAGTCGGGGATGACGCGGTGGAACAGCGTGCCGTCGTAGAAGCCCGCGGCGGCGAGGTCGATGAAGTTCTTCACGTGGCCCGGGGCCTTGTCGTAGAAGAAGCGGACCGTCACGTCCCCCTGGGAGGTCTTCAGTATGGCGAGGGTCTTCGCGTAGTCGCGCGGCTTGGACGACACCTTCTTCTCCTTCTTCGCGGGCGCGGCCTTCTTCTGGGGCGTGGCGGCCGCGGCGGCGGAGGCCCCGAGGATCGTGAGGCCGAGGCAGGCGGCGAGGGCGAAGCGGGTGCGTCGGTTCGCGAACACGGGGACCTCCTTCTTCCTCCGGCGCGGACGCCGGCGCCGCCTTGTCCCGGCGGCCGGACGGGGGGGATGATACTTCGCCAGGCCTCCCCGTGAAGATCGCCGAGTCGTTCCTCGCCCTCGTGAAGCGCGCGTCGACGGACCTCGACGTGGAGGAGATCCGCGGCGCCGTGAGCCGCTTCTCCTCCCGCCACGACGGCCTGCCGACGCGCGGCAAGGCGCTCCTCATGGTCGACGGGACGGCGCGCAGGGCGGCCCTCGTCGGTGCGGCGGCGGCCGCGCCGCCCGGGTGGGCCTCCCTCGCGGCCACGGCGCCCGAGGTCTCGACCCTCGTCGTCCTGCAGAGCCGGATGATCGTCGGCCTCCACCTCCTGTACGGGGCCGACCTCGACCCCGAGGAGAGGGCCCTCGAGATCGTGGCGGGCCTCGCGGCGGGGGCCGGGCTCTCCGTGGGGCGGCGCGTCACGGTGAGCGTCGCCGAGGAGCTCGCCGTCCGCCTCGCCGCCCGCGCCCTCGGCCGCTCCGTCGCGCACCTCGTTCCCCTCGCGGGCGTCGCCGCCTCGGCCGCGCTCAACTACGCGGCGGTCCGCTCGGTGGGCCGCGCGGTCCTCGCGCGGTGAGCGCGCGGT
>JBDIBE010000032.1:0-16476 GCA_039812785.1 Thermoanaerobaculia bacterium
CCGTCCCGCGGGCGGCGTCTTCGCGGGCGCCGACACCGTCCTCGGCCCCGTCTACGCGGGCCTCGGCCTCGGCTACGGCGGCAACACGTCACTCTACGTCTTCCTCGGCCGGCCGTACTGAGCCCGGGCCGGGGACGTTACGATCCCCCGTCCCGGATTCCCGGGGGAGGCGACGTGAGACAGCTGACGAAGACCGCGACCCTGGCTGCCCTGTTCCTTTTCGCGGCGACGGCCCCGGCCGCGCCGCCCTCGCTCGCGAACGGAGGCTTCGAGGAGGCCTCGGCCGCGGGCGCCACGGGCTGGAGCCTCGAGGGGACGCTCCCGCCGGGCGCCTCCGTCGCGCGCGACGCGTCCGCTCAGAACGGCGGCGCGGCGAGCCTGAAGCTCGCGGCGCCGGCGCCCGCGTCGATTGCGGTCTCCTCCGGCGAGGTGCGTCTCGAGGTCGGGCACGTCTACCGCCTCTCCGCGTTCGTGAGGACGGAGAAGGCGTACGCCGACCCGACGGGTCGCTACCCGACGCCCGTCGCGGCGGCGCTCACGATGGCGTCCTTCCCCTTCACGAACCACTCGCCGACGGCCGGCGCGACCCGCGGCTTCGGGAAGGTCGAGACGCTCTTCGTCGCGACGACCGCGAAGGACCGCGTCCGCCTCCACCTCGGCCTGAACGGGACGGCGACGGGGACGGCCTGGTTCGACGACGTCGCGCTCGAGGAGGTGACCGACGTCCGCGAGCTCGTCCCGATGGAGACGGTTCGCTGGCAGGGCCCCGGCTTCCGCTACGACGAGAAGGGGTGGATCTACGTCCACGTCGAGGGGGAGCCGTACGCCCGCGGCTTCCAGTACGGGACGCTCCTCGCCGACGAGATCGCCGAGTACGCGAGGAAGCTCGGCATCCAGGAGAACCCGAAGGACGGCCCGGGCGCCTGGGCCGAGATGCGCTTCTTCGCCGACGCCGTCTTCCTCCGGAAGTTCGACGAGGAGTACCTCGTCGAGATGAAGGGGATCGCCGACGGCGCCGCCAAAGCCGGGGCCAAGATCGACGGGAAGCCCGTCGACTTCCTCGACGTCGTCACCATGAACTCCTCGATCGACCTCGACTACGTGAAGTCCGCCCTCCGGACGACGCCCCACCCGCTCACCGGCCGGAGCTTCCTGACCGCCGAGGACGAGGCGAAGATCCCCGAGCGGGCGCACAAGTGCTCGTCGTTCGTCGCGACGGGAGAGGCGACGAAGGACGGCCGCCCCGTCTTCGGCCAGATCTTCATGTGGGCCGGCTACACCGGCGTCCACTTCAACGTGATGGCCGACGTCGTCCCCTCGAAGGGGCACCGCCTCGTCTACCAGACGTTCCCCGGCGGCATCCACTCCGGCACCGACTACTACATGAACTCCGCCGGAATCCTCATCGGCGAGACGACCGTCGCGCAGACGCCGTGGAACATCGACGGGACGCCGATGTCGAACCGGATCCGGAAGGCCGCGCAGTACGCCTCGTCGATCGACGACGTCGCGCGAATCCTCCGCGAGAAGAACAACGGGATGTACACGAACGACTGGCCGATCGCCGACGTGAAGACGGGCGAGGTGGCCATCCTCCTCCTCGGCACGAAGGAGTCGAAGCTCTGGCGCTCGAGCGACAAGCCCGCGCCCTTCGGGACTCCCGGCTTCCTCTGGGCGAACAACAACCCGCGCGACCCGGTCGTGAAGAGGGAGTACGGCGTCCAGCCCGACGACGCGCCGTACGACCCGGTCTTCGGCCCGTGGGACCGCGACGTGGCGTTCCGGAAGTGGTACGACGCGACGAAGGGGAGGATCGACGCGAACGAGACGGTGAAGCTCTGGGCCTCCTCGCCGATCAACCGCCCGCACGCCTGCGACGGGAAGGTGACGACGGCGGAGATGGCCGAGAGGCTCGTCTTCATGGCGCACTACGGGAAGGTCACCCTCCGCGAGAAGTTCCCCTCGGCCGGGAACCGCCGCATGCCCGACTACCCGGGCGCGGTCCCGCACCTGACGCTCGGCTACTCCGTCTTCAGCCCCGTCTACATCGCGGAGAAGCTGAAGGAGGCGAAGGCGAAGGAGGCTCCCGCGGCCGACGCGCCGAAGGAGCCGGCGCTCGACGTGAGCGCCGTCGCGGCGCTCCTCTCGCCCGACAAGGCGAAGCTCTGGAAGGGGAGCGTCTTCCCGAAGACGGAAGGGACGAACGGCCTCGTCTCGGGGGCGGCGGCCTACTGGCGAATCCTCAAGGCGCTTCCGGACGACCCTGCGAAGGCGTTCGCTTCGGTCCGCGACGAGCTCTCGTCCCTGAACGCCCGCGCGGCGTACTTCGCCGCGGCGGAGGGGGACGTCGCGATCCGCGAGGCGGCCCGCGAGTACGGGCGGCGCTCGCCCTACCAGATCCCGCGCATCAAGGGGACCTTCGCGCTCCACCAGCTCCGGCTCCTCCTCGGGAACGAGAAGTTCCTCGCGGCGACGGACGCGGCCTTCACGGCGAACGCGGGCCGCGAGGTGACGGCCGCCGAGCTCGTCGCCGCCCTCTCGAAGGGGGCCGGGCGCGACGTGGCGCCTTTCCTCGCGCCGTGGATCGAGGAGAAGGGCTTCCCCGACCCGAAGGTCGAGGCGAGAGCGGAGCAGGCGGGCGACGGCTGGACGGTGACGCTCGTCGTCACGCAGGCCGGGCGGCCGTACCGCCTCCTCGGGAGCGTCGCGATCGATTCGGGCGGCAAGCGGCTCGTCAGGCCGTACGAGGTCGACGGGGCGCGGACGGAGCTGACGTTCGCCGTCCCGGAGAAGCCCTCGCGCGTCCTCTTCGACGCGGGGCGCGACGCCCCTGTCCCTCTCTCGAATCCCTACGCCCTCGTGAGCTTCACCGACGACTTCACGAAGACGAAGGTCGTCTACGGCACCTCGCGCCAGATCGAGGCGAACCACACTCTCGCGCTCCGCTTCCAGACGCTCGTCGCCGACTCCTACAGCGAGGAGCTGCCGCCCGTCGTGAAGGACTCGGAGCTGACCGACGAGGAGCTCGCGGCGAGCGACCTCTTCCTCCTCGGCGGCCCCGCGGACAACGCCGTCGTCGCGCGCCTCGCGGGGAAGCTCCCCGCCGCGCTCGCGAAGGGGTCGTTCTCGCTCGAGGGGAAGACGTACGCCCGGCCCGACGAGGGCGTCTACCTCTGCGTCCCGAACCCCTGGAACCCGAAGCGGGTCGCCTGGGTCTTCGCCGCGAACTCCGCGCTCCAGCTCCACCAGATGACGAAGGTCTGGACGCTCTCGCTCCCGCAGCGGGCCGTCTACCGTTCCGACGAGGTCCGGTCGCAGGGCTGGGCGCCCGTCGAGCGGTTCGTCTTCACGCGCCTCGCGGAGTAGCCGGGGCGGGCTCCTCCGTCCGCGCGGCGAGCGCGAGGAGGAGCCCGTACGCCGCGACGACGAGGACGCTGACGAGGGCGTAGCGGTCGTCCTCCCACGCGAGGAGGAAGGGCACGGCGCCCGTCGCCGCGGCGAGGGCCGACGTGACGACGCCGGCCTCCTCGCGCTCGTGCCAGAGGAGCGCGAGGAGGAGGAGGATCGCCGAGTAGTAGCTCGTCAGGTCGGCGAGGACGAAGACGAGGCCGGCGCCCGCCGCGACGGCCTGCCACGGCGGGCGCGAGCGGAACGCGAAGGCGACGCCGGCGAGGAACGCGGCCGCAAGGAGGAGCCGTACCGGGCGCGTCGCGGCGAGCGCTGCCCGGCGGGCCTCCTTCCACGGCATCCACGGCTCGAGCGTGCCGTCCTTCACGAGCGCGGCGCCGCGCGTCGCGGGGCGCCACGAGAGCGCCGTCCCGAGGCCGACGTTGTTCGTGAGGGGCGTCGCGAGGTGCTTCCCGCTGTTGGCGGCGAACTCCCCCCACGCGCCCCACCTCGGCGTGCCGAAGCCGCCCGCGGCGAGGAGGGAGAGCGGGACGAGGACGACCGTCGCGAGGAGGGCCCCCTGCGCGACCCGGAGCTCCTCGCGGATCGCGTCGAGCTTCCTCTCCTTCGCGAGGCGGGCCGCGGCGGCGACGCCGAGGCCGAGGAGGAGGGCGCCCGGGAAGAGGCGGAGCAGCGTCGAGAAGGCGAGCGCCGCCCCGGCGAGGCGCGGACGGCCGAGCTTCAGGAGCGCCACGCCCGCCATCGCGGCGGCGAGCCAGTCCATCCGGAGGAAAGAGCCGCCCGTCCAGCTGAAGCGCGCGGGGTAGAGCGTTCCCCAAAGCACGAGGGCGACGCAGGCCGTCCTCCAGCCGAAGGCGCGGCCGACGAGGAGCCAGGCGCCGAGGAGGAGAAGCGGGTCGATCAGCGTGAGGAGGAGCATCGAGCGGTCCGTGACGGGGCCTGCCGCCCGGGCGAGGGCGCTCCCGAGGATCTCCCAGGCGGGCGTCGCGTTGTACCCGTGGTCGAGGAGGATCCGGCGGAAGTGCTCGGGCGTCGTCCGCGTCCGGAACCAGAGGACGTCGGTCACGAAGTCGGGCCAGCGCGCGCCGAGGCGTGCGGGCCAGGCCGCGAACGCGTCGTCCGCAGAGGCCATCCGGATCTCGTTCGTCGAAAGGTCCCGAACCGGGAGCGCCGCCCCCGGGGGAAGGAGCCCCGCGGCCCGCTCGGCCGCGAGCGTCGCCTCGTAGAGTCCCGTGTAGCCGAGCTCGGGGAAGTACTTCGCGCCGAGGACGTAGTGGTACGTGTCCCAGACGTGGACGAAGCGGCCCGAGTGGAACGATCCGAAATTGACGAATGCCGCGACGGAGAGGGCGCCGAGCGCCGCCAGGAGGAGGTCGCGGGGCCGGGCGAGGACGCCCGGCCACCCGCGCCGCCGCAGGGCGACGCCGAGGCCGAGAAGGAGGGCGGCCGCGAGGGCGAGGAGGGCCGAGGCGGCGACGAGCCGGCTCTCTGCGGTCCGCGCCGTCGCGTCCCCCTCGGGCGCGGCCGGGGGCTGCGACCAGGAGAGGGGCGCACCGGCGAAGGCGGCGAGCTCGCCGACGGCGAAGCGGCCGTCTCCTCCCTCGGCGTGGACGAGAAGGAACCGGAGCTCGAGCGGCGCCCGGAGCGGCGCGCGCCGGGTCCGCATCCCGTTGAGTGCGTCGCCCGGGTCGACGCGCAGGAGGCCCGTCCAGCTCTTCCCGTCGAGGGAGCCCTCCACCGTGTAGGTGTCGCCCTCGTCCGCCTGCAGGAGGAGCGCGCCGACGGACCGCGGCTCGCCGAGGTCGACGACGAGGACGGCGTCCTTACCCTCGAGACGCGCCGCCCGCCCGAGGAGCGCGGCCTCGGCCGCCGGGCCTCCCTCCGGGGCGAGGAGACCGTCCGTCGCGGCGGCGCCGCCCGACAGCCCCCGCCCCTCGACGGCGCGGCCGAGGAGGAGGTTCCCGTTGGGGAGGGCGAGCGTCGCGGCGAGGAGGAGCGGTCCGAGCATCGTCGTCCCGCCGGAAACCCGGCGGCGTCGGAAGCGTATCTCGGGAACACGCATGAAGAGCGGACGAGCCGGGGCCCGCCCGGACCGGCCGTCGCCCGCTTCCGAGGAGGACCCGATGTCGCGAACCCCGTCCCGACTCCTTGCCGCCGCCTTCGTGGGGGCGGCCCTCGCCCTTCCCGCGGCGGCCCAGCACGTCAGCGGCCCGCCGAGCGGAGGCAACCAGAAGGCCTCGGTCTCCCAGTGGATCGGGCCGGTCGAGGTGAACGTCACCTACAACAGCCCGAAGGTGATCGCCCCCGACGGCACCGACCGCCGCGGGAAGATCTGGGGCGGCCTCGTGCCGTGGGGGATGTCGAAGGACGCCTTCGGCACCTGCGGGGACGAGTGCCCGTGGCGCGCCGGCGCGAACGAGAACACCGTCTTCCGCGTCTCGCACGACGTGAAGGTCGAGGGGCAGCCGCTCCCGGCCGGCTCCTACGGCCTCTTCATGGTCCCGGGCCCCGAGGAGTTCACGATCATCTTCTCGAAGAACTCCACGTCCTGGGGGCACTACTACTACACCTCGAAGGAGGACGCCCTGCGGGTGAAGGTGAAGCCGCGCAAGGCCCCCTACACGCACTGGCTCACCTACGACTTCGTCGAGCGCAAGCCCTCGGAGGCGACCGTCGTCCTTCGCTGGGACGAGCTCGAGGTCCCGATCCGCGTCGAGGTGCCCGACGTCGACGGCCTCTACCTGGCGAAGATGCGCGAGGAGCTCCGGAACCGGAACGGCTTCGTGTGGCAGGCGTGGGACGAGGCGGCGCAGTTCTGCCTCGGGAAGAGCATCAACCTCCCCGAGGCGCTGAAATGGGCCGAGTTCGCGGCGCACTCCCCGTTCACGGGGCAGGAGAACTTCAAGACGCTCTCCACGCTCTCGCAGGCGCAGGCCGCGAACGGGATGGCCGACGCCGCGAAGGCGACGATGCAGAAGGCGCTCGAGCACCCGACGGCCACCGTGACCGACATCCACATGTACGGCCGCCAGCTCCAGGCGCAGAAGCGGACGGACGAGGCGGTCGCCGTCTACTTCCTCAACGCGAAGCGCCACCCCGACGCCTGGCCCGTCAACGTCGGCCTCGCCCGCGCCTACTCCGCGCAGGGGAAGACGAAGGAAGCCCTCGCGGCCGCGAAGAAGGCGCTCGCGCAGGCGCCCGACGAGGGGAACAGGAACAACCTGAAGAGCATGATCGCGAAGCTCGAGAAGGGGGAGTCGATCAACTGACGACGCGACGGGCAGGGGGCTAACCTCTCCCCGTGGCGATCTCCCACGTCGTGGGCTTCGACGACGGGCCGTTCCCGCGCGCGCACCGCGGGAACGTCCCCGTCGTCGGCTGCGTCTTCTCGGAGACGACCTTCACCGGCGTCGTCTCCGGGAAGGTGCGGAAGGACGGCCGGAACGCGACGGAGGTCCTCGCGCGCCTCGCCTCGAGCTCGAAGTGGGCGCCGCAGCTCCAGCTCGTGATGCTGCAGGGGATCGCCCTCGCCGGCTTCAACGTCGTCGACCTCGCGGCCCTCCGGCGCCTCACGGGCCTTCCCGTCCTCGTCGTCGCGCGCCGCGCCCCCGACCTTGCCGCCATCCGCGACGCTCTCCTCTCCCGCGTGCCGGGCGGCGCGCGGAAGTGGGCCCTCGTCGAAGCCGCGGGGCCGATGGAGCCGTGCGCGGGCGTCCACGTCCAGCGCGCCGGGCTCTCGCTCGAGGCCGCCGCCGACGTGATCGCGCGGACGGCCCTGCACGGCCGGATCCCCGAGCCGCTCCGCTCCGCGCACCTCGTCGCGGGCGGCGCGTGGGGCGGGGAGAGCCGGGGGAGGGCGTGAGGGACCGGTCGCGGGACCTTCCTACGGCAGGACGGCACTGGGGTCGTTGGTGACGTTGTCGACGACAGTCGCGCAGGCCGCGACGGCTCCGCCGGGGGTCGACACCACCACGACGAGGTAGACGTCTCCTCGGTCGGCGCCGCCGAGCCGGGCGACGACGGAGCGGACCTGGGTCATGCCGAGAGGCGGGAGGCTCCTCTCGGCCGAGCCGAGGGCCGAGCCGAGGGCGTCGACGAGATGGATCGTGACGGAGACGGGGGAGTCCGACGCGTTCGAGAGGAGGAGGTTCGTACGGGAGGAGGCGTCGTCGCGGAGGCCGACGAGGACGGCGGGGCGCCCCGGCGAGGCGAGGCGCGCCGCGTCGAACGCCGGAACGCTCTGCCCGACGCGGCCCCGGCCATCCGGCGGCGGGGTCGACGTGAGCGCGGAGATCCGGAGCTGCGAGGAGTCGGACGTGATCCGGAGCGCACCGTAGTCGACGTCGATCCCGAAGAGCGAGCCGAGGACATCGGCGTACGTCACGGAGTGTCCGCCGGCGAGGGCGCGCCGAGAGACCGGCCCTTCCGTGCCGTCGACGTCGTGGCCGAGGAACTGGATGGAGAAGGAGGCGTCCGCGGTGCCGGGGTTGGCGATGGCGAGGTCGGTCGTGTAGAGCGCGCCGCCGGCCCCGGGTGCGCGCGCGGCGGAGGGGACGAGCCACGTGGACGGCGCCTCGCCGAGGCCCAGTGCGTAGACGCCGCGGTCCGACGAGCCGGCGAGGAGGGCGGGAGGGTTCGTCGACGCGACGGCGAGGGACGTGACCTGCCTCGGGGCGTCGCCCCTCTCGAGCCTCGTGAAGGACCGGCCGCCGTCCTGGCTCCGGTAGACGCCCTCGGTTCCGCCGGCGTAGACGGTCGAAGGCGACGTCCTCGCGTCGACGGCGAAGGAGACCGCCGTGAAGGGATCGCCGGTCGAGCTGCTCCACGTCGCGCCGCCGTCCGCGCTGGAGAAGACCTTTCCGTCTCCGGCGGCATAGACCCTCTCCGGATCGCGGGAGTCCACGGCGAGAGCGGTCACCGAATCGACGGGATCGAACCGGCGCCAGGTCGCTCCGGAATCCGTCGTCTTGAACCCGCCGAGGCCTTTCGTCCCGACGTAGAGGGTCCCGGACACGGTCGGGTCGACGGCGATCGACAGGATGTCGGGGTAGTTGCCCCGCGTGTCGAGCGCTCCGAGGTCGAGGGCCGCCCAGCTCTCGCCTCCGTCCGTGCTTCGGTAGAGGCATCCCGGGGCCTCGCAGCCGTAGTTGTTGCCGCCCGCGTAGAGCGTCGCCGGCCATGTCGGATCCGCCACGAGGATGTCGATCGAAGGCCTGTAGTAAGGACCGCCCGGAGGCGGGAGTGGCAGCCAGGTGCGGCCGGCGTCCCTGCTCACGAAGAGAGGGCACGGGTCGGCCCCCGATCCGGCGTAGAGCGTTCCTGCCAGGCCCGCGCCGGTCGTCACGAATCTGGTGTAGGTCGTCCTGCATCGCAGGTCGAGCCCAGACCACGTCGCGCCCGCGTCGAGGCTCCTCGCGAGCCGCGCCTCCGCGCTCACGGGACTCGATAGGGCGCCGACGTGGCCTGCGGCGTAGAACGAGGACGGGGAGAGCGGGTCGACCGCGATCGACCAGACCGCCGTGGTCTCGAGCCCGAGGCGGACCCACGCGGCCTCGGCCGCTCTCGCCGGCCCCGGCGAGAGGAGAGCCGCCCCGAGGAGTCCCGTGATGCCGTTCCGAAGCCGCCGACTGTTCATGGTCCGTTCCTTTCCGGCGCTCTCTTCCGACGAAGTGCCTGCACCGCGAAAAATGAGACGCCGGCGCGACGAAGCCCTGAACCGTACCTGAAGAAAGTCTCGTTTCGGCGCGATGCCCCACGCCGCGAGACGAACCGGGCTCCGAGAACGCGGCGGGCGGAGGCGGATCCGGTCGAGCCGCCGGCCGGATCCGCGAGCCGCTCCGCGCACCTCGTCGCGGGAGGGGTGTGGGGCGGGGAGAGCCGGGGGAGGGCGTGAGGGAGGCGATAATCGTCTCGTGAGCGGAGCTCGCGACGAGCCGCGGATGGACCGGTCGGCGTTCGACGTCGTCCCGCTGGATCGACAGGACGACGACCTCCTCTACTGGCTTGCGCGAAGCGTCGACGAGCGGCTCGAGGCGATCGAGGTCCAGCGGCAGGTGATCTATGGGTACGACCCGGCTACCGACCGACTTCGCCGAGTTCTTGAGGTCGCTCCGCTCGAACGGAGTTGAGTACCTCCTCGTCGGCGGCTACGCGGTCGGGCTCTACGGGTACCCGCGAGCGACGGCCGACATCGACGTCTGGGTGAGACGGACGCCCGAGAACGCCCGAAGGGTCGTCGCGGCGATCCGGGCGTTCGGCTTCGGCGTGCCCGCGCTCTCTCCCGACCTCGTGATGAAGCCGGACCAGGTCGTTCGAATGGGCCTGCCGCCGCTTCGGATCGAGATCCTGACCTCCGTGTCGGGCGTCGAGTTCGAAGAGTGCTGGCCGTCGCGCGAGGAGATGCTGCTCGACGGCGAGCCGGTCTTCCTTCCGAGCCTATCGGACCTCAGGCGAAACAAGGCCGCGAGCGGCCGGCCGAAGGACCTGGAGGACCTGAAGCACCTGCCGACCTCGAGTCCGTCTCGCTGAAGCGCTCGATGGCGTCCGTCCTGCGACGACGCCTCAGAACCGAGCGCCGCGGCGAGGAGTGCTCGAAAAGAGCCCATCCAAGGCCGGTTTCCGAACGGCGGATAGGTGGTCCCTGCAAGGCGGATCGCTCCTCCGCCCGGTAGAATGCCAGGTCGGACGGCGCCACTGTTCCTGCCCGCGGAGATCCCGCCGGGCGGTTCGAACGGGCGGTCCGGATGGAGGAACCCAATGAAGAAGATCCGTGTGGTCCAGTGGGGCCTCGGCGCCATGGGCAGCGGCATGGCCCGGCTGATGCTCGAGAAGGAAGGCCTCGAGCTCGCCGGCGGCATCGACATGAGGCCCGACTACGTCGGCAAGGACCTCGGAGAGGTCCTCGGCGTCGGCCGGACGCTCGGCGTGGCGGTGACGAACGACCCGGCGAAGGTCCTCGACGCCGCCAGGGTCGACCTCGTCGTCATCGCGACGACCTCCTGGACGAAGGAACAGATGCCCGACCTCCGGAAGATCCTCGCGGCCGGGATCAACTGCATCTCCATCGCCGAGGAGATGGCCTCCCCCGAGGCGCAGAGCCCGGAGCTCGCGGCCGAGATCGACGCCCTCGCGAAGGCGAACGGCGTCACGGTCCTCGGCACGGGCGTCAACCCCGGCTTCGTCCTCGACCTGCTCGTCGTCCTCCTCTCGGGCGTCTGCCACCACGTCGAGCGGATCGAGGCGAGCCGCGTGAACGACCTCTCGCCCTACGGCCCGACGGTCATGAAGACGCAGGGCGTCGGGACGACGCCGGAGGAGTTCGCGAAGGGGATCGCCGACGGGACGATCGTCGGGCACGTCGGGTTCCCCGAGAGCATCCGGATGATCAGCGACGCCCTCGGCCTCGGCGTCGAGAGGATCGAGCAGACGCGCGAGCCGATCGTCTCGAAGGTCTACCGCGAGACGGCGCACGTGAAGATCGCGCCCGGCATGGTCGCGGGCTGCGCGCACACGGCGGTCGGGTACGCGAACGGGAAGCCCGTCGTCAAGCTCGTCCACCCGCAGCAGGTCCACCCGCACCTCGAGGGGCAGGGGACGGGCGACTACATCAACGTCTACGGCAAGCCCGAGATCCACATGTCGACCGGGCCCGAGATCGCCGGCGGCATCGCGACGATGGGCGTCGCCGTGAACATGATCCCGCACGTCGTCGCGGCGACCCCGGGCCTGAAGAGCATGATCGACCTCCCCGTCCCGGCCGCCCTCATGGGCGAAGGCGCCTACCGCCGCCGGGTCTGACCGAAGCCGAACCGACACGCGGAGGAGGCCGGAGTACCGGCCTCCTCGCGCCGCGCCGCGCGCGGGGGGAAACGATGAGCGTCGAGAAGGGCACCTGGGTCGAGATCGAGTCGGTCGTGCTGAAGCCGGAAGAGCGGGCGCCGGGCCTCCCGGAGGACACGGCTGTCACGCCGTACGTCCTCCGACTCTCGGGCTTCCTCGAGGAGGCGGCCGAGGTCGGGGAGGAGGTCGTCGTGAGGAGCCTGATCGGCCGGACGCACCGCGGCGTGCTCCGGGAGGTGAACCCCTCCTACGGGCACAGCTTCGGCGCGACGGTGCCGGAGCTCCTCGCGATCGGCCTGAGGGAGTCGTGACGTGAGGGACACGAGCTACGCCGCCGTCCTCTCCCGGAAGAACGAGATCATGAAGGCGAGCCTGGGGATCGACTACGACACGTTCGTCTCGTCCCCTGTCGCCTTCGACTACGAGCGGATGATGGCCGAGACCGGCTATTCCCTCGACGACATCGCCCGCATCCAGGCGGAGACGAAAGTCGGGAACACCCCGCTCCACGAGCTGACGCGCCTGACCGAGGCGGTCCGCGCGACGGCGGCCCCCGGCAAGGGGGCGCGGATCCTCGTCAAGGACGAGGCCGCGAACGCATCCGGCTCCTTCAAGGCGCGCCGCGCCTCGATCAGCGCGTACGAGGCGAAAAGGCGCGGCTACGCGGGCGTCATCGCCGCGACGAGCGGCAACTACGGCGCCGGCGTCGCGAGCCAGGCGGCGATGCGCGACCTCAACTGCATCATCCTGCAGGAGGTCTTCGACAGCCGCGGCGTCGGCCAGCCGGAGATCGTCGAGAAGTCCCGCGCCTGCGAAGCCTACGGCGCCGAGGTCCAGCGCCTCTCCGTCGGGCCCGAGCTCTTCTACGTCCTCCTGAAGACGCTCGAGGAGACCGGGTACTTCAACGCGAGCCTCTACACGCCGTTCGGCATCCGCGGCGTCGAGACGCTCGGCGTCGAGGTCGCCCGGCAGGTCCGCGCCCGCTACGACCGCGACCCCGACGCCGTCGTCATCACGCACGCGGGGGGCGGGAACCTCACCGGCACGGCCCGCGGCCTCCTCGCCGAGGGGTGCGCGAAGACGCGGATCGTCGCCTGCTCCGTCGACCTCGCAGGCCTCCACATGGCCTCCGACCGCGACTTCAACCGCAAGAGCTTCACGACGGGGCACACCGGCTTCGGCGTCCCCTTCGCCACGTGGCCCGACCGGGTCGACGTCCCGAGGAACGCGGCGCGGAGCCTCCGCTACATGGACGAGTACCAGCTCGTCAGCCAGGGCGAGGTCTTCTACGTCACCGAGCTGATGACGAAGCTCGAGGGGCTCGAGCGCGGCCCCGCGGGGAACACGAGCCTCACGGCCGCCGTCACGCTCGCGAGGCAGATGGACCGCGACCAGGTCGTCGTCGTCCAGGAGACCGAGTACACCGGCGCCGGCAAGCACCACAACCGCCAGCTCTCCTTCGCCCGCGAGAACGGGATCGAGGTGAGGGTCGGCGACCCCGCGGAGAACGTCCCTGGGAAGACGATCGTCCTCCCCGCCTCGCTCGAGATGGTCCGCGGGCGCGTCCAGGACATGGACAGGCTCCGCACCTCCTACCTGAAGAACGCCGCGAAGCTGCATCCGGCGGAGAGCTGGAGCGACGCCGACGTCGCCTTCCTCGCCGCCGACGTCAAGAAGGACGCGGCCTGGGTCCGCCGGGCCGCCGCCGACCTCGCGTGAGGGAGACGCACATGACCGAAGACAGGATCGCCCGCTTCGAGGAGCGCCGCGCGGCGCTCGCGAAGCTGAGCGACGAAGAGCTCAAGGCCCGTTTCTGGAACCTGACGAACGAGGTCGTCGCCCCGATCCTCGACCTCGCGAGGAGCCACACGAGCCCCTCCATCGAGCGGGCCGTCCTCCTCCGGATGGGGATCGACTCCGTCACGACGCAGGGCGTGGTGAAGCAGGTCCTCGACGCGGGCCTCCTCGGCAAGGGCGCGGGCCACGTCGTCCTGAAGGTCGCGAAGAAGACGGGGAAGGACCTCCGCGCCGCGGCGCAGGCGATCCTCGACGACCGGACGGTCCTGGAGGGGCTCTTCTGAGCCGCGTGAGGAAGCGATGACGAAGCCGACTCCTCCGAACCGGAAGCTCGACGTCGAGAAGGTCCTCGAGGGGCTCGAGAGCTACCACCCGCCGCGGAAGGGGTGGACCTGGCGCGAGGTCCCCGAGGGCGGCGTCGACATGGGGCCGTTCCACTACCGCGACATGTCGAAGCCCCTCGAGCGCTCGATCGGCCTCCCGGCGAGCAAGTACTTCGACAACATCGACCCGCAGCCCTCCTGCGTCGTGACGACCGAGATCGCCTCCGGGCGCTTCGAGGACGACGTCCGCAGGATGCGGATGGCGGCCTGGCACGGCGCCGACCACATCATGGTGATCCGGACGACGGGGCAGAGCCACATCGACGGCCTCCTCGAGGGGACGCCCGAGGGGATCGGCGGCGTCCCGATCACGCGCAAGCAGATCCGGGCGAGCCGCAAGGCGTGCGACGAGATCGAGAAGGAGGTCGGCCGCCCGATCAACTTCCACTCGTACGTCTCGGGCGTCGCGGGGCCGGAGGTCGCCGTCCTCTTCGCCGAGGAGGGGATCAACGGGGCCCACCAGGACCCGCAGTACAACGTCCTCTACCGGAACGTGAACATGTACCGCTCCTTCGTCGACGCGGCGGAGGCGAAGAAGGTCATGGCGGGGGCGCGGATCTTCCAGATCGACGGCGCCCACAACGCGAACGCCACCGCCAAGGCGGGCTGGCTCGTCATGCCCGAGCTGATGGTCCAGCACGGGATCAACTGCGCCTTCTCGGTCGCCGTCGGGATGGAGAAGGACCTGATCGGCCTCTCCACCGTCCCGCCGAACGCCCCTCCCGCGCCGAAGCTCTGGTACGACCTGCCGTACGCCGTCGCGCTCCGCGACTTCTTCTCCGACTACCGGATGCGGGCGCAGCAGAACACCCGGTACATCGAGGCCGACATCGAGGAGGCGGTGAGGACCCACACCGTCGACACCCTCATCTCGATGCTCACCCGCGCCGACATCCAGAGCACGATCACCCCCGACGAGGGGCGGAACGTGCCGTGGCACTACAACAACGTCCGCGGCGTCCAGACGGTCAAGCAGACCTGGGCCGCCCTCGACGGGATCAAGGAGCTCGTCGCGCTGAAGCACGACGGGCCGCTCGGCGAGATGGTGCGCGACCTGAAGGAGCGCGCCGTCGCCTTCCTCGAGGAGGTCCTCGAGGCGGGCGGCTACTTCGCGGCGGTCGAGAAGGGCTTCTTCGTCGATTCCGCGAAGTACCCCGAGCGGAACGGCGACGGCATCGCCCGCGACGGGAAGGGGGGCGTCGGGGCCGGCTCGCTCGTCCCGCGGGACGCGGACTACCTGGCCCCCGTCTGCGACCACTTCGGGACGAACCACCTCCCGGCGACCGCGGCGAAGGCCTGCGAGCCGATCGGCGGCTGCACGCTCTGCGACCCGTCGAAGATCGTCTTCGTCGACGAGCTCGACCCGGAGGACAACTGCCACAAGAGGCTCGAGAAGACGCTTCCGTACCGGAAGGGGACGGCGATCAAGCCCGAGGCCGAGTGGGCAGGCGACGGGACGGTCCTGATCCAGCTCTTCGTCCCCGAGAGCGAGGACATCGCCCCGGTCTACGCCGTCGAGATGGCGAAGAGGATGGGGCTCGTCGACCCCGAGGTCATCAACACGATGGTCCTCCACCCGGCGGAGGGGTGCTTCGTCGAGGTGAAGGGGAAGGTCGCGTTCGACGTCGACCGCACCACGCTGAAGATTCCGGAAAAGGAGACGATCCTCCCCGAGCAGGAGCTCCGCGACGCCGTGAAGAAGGTCGGCCTGAAGGTCGTCGCCGGCACCGTCGGCGAGGACGAGCACAGCGTCGGCCTCCGCGAGATCCTCGACATCAAGCACGGCGGCATCGAGAAGTACGGCGTGAAGTACCACTACCTCGGGACGTCGGTGCCCGTCGGCAAGCTCGTCGACGCCGCCGTCGAGACCGGGGCGCACGCCATCCTGATCTCCACGATCATCAGCCACAACGACGTCCACCGGGCCCAGATGAAGAAGCTCGCCGAGCTCTGCCGCGAGAAGGGGATCCGCGACCGCGTCGTCCTCGTCGCGGGCGGCACGCAGGTGAACCGCGAGATGGCGAAGGAGACCGGACTCGACGCGACCTTCGGCCGCGGCACAAAGGGGATCCACGTCGTCAACGCGCTCGTGAAGACGCTCAAGGCGCGCGGCGCCGCCTGAGGCGGCGCGGCCGGAGAGGCGGATGAGGCCCGACGTCCTGACGCTCGAGGTCGGCTCGACGATCACGAAGGCGAACGGCTTCGTCCGCCGCCCCGGCCGGGGCTTCCTCCACGTCGGCCAGGGCTTCGCGCCGACGAGCGTCGCCGCGGGCGACGTCGGCGCCGGCGTCGACGCGGCGCTCGCCGACCTCCGCGCCCGCTCGGGGATCGACCCGGAAGGGGCCGAGACGTTCGTGAACAGCTCGGCGGCCGGGGGCCTCCGGATGACCGTCCACGGCCTGACGGCGTCGATGACGGCCCGCGCCGCGCGCGAGGCCGCGCTCGGCGCCGGCGGGATCGTGAAGATGGTGACGGCGGGGGAGCTGGCGCCCTGGGAGCTCGACGAGGTCCGCGAGATCGCGCCGAACCTCGTCCTCCTCGCCGGGGGCGTCGACCACGGAGAGGCCGCGATCGTCCTCCGCAACGCGGAGAGGCTCGCGGGGCTCGTCCGCTCGGGCCTCTCCGTCCCGGTCCTCTACGCGGGGAACGCGGCGATCCGCCGGAGGGTCGAGGAGCTCTTCCGCGAGGCGGGCGCCGAGCTGCACGTCGCCGGGAACGTCTTCCCCGACGTCGACGTCCTCCACGTCGAGCCGCTCCGGCGCCTCGTCCACGAGGCGTTCAACCGGCACATCGTGAAAGCGCCCGGCATGGAGCGCCTCGCCGGGCTGACCCGCCACGGGATCCTCCCGACGCCGGGCGCCGTCCTCCGCGGCGCCGAGCTCTTCGCCGAGGTCGCGGGCGACTGCCTCGTCTTCGACGTCGGAGGCGCCACGACCGACGTCCACTCCGTCACGGAGGGGAGCGCCGAGTGGCACTCGCGGCTCGTCGAGCCCGAGCCGCGCGCGAAGCGGACCGTCGAGGGGGACCTCGGCGTCTTCGTGAACGCGCG
>JBDIBE010000033.1:0-15912 GCA_039812785.1 Thermoanaerobaculia bacterium
CGGGCAGTCGGTCACGAACAGCTCGAGCGCGTCCGTCTCGCACACGTGGACGAGCACGGGGACGCGGACGGTGACCTGCAAGGCCTACGACGCCGCGAGCGACACGGCGTCGCTGAGCCGGACGATCGTCGTCGCGACGGACGCGCTCGGTACGGCGCCCGCGATCGCCTCGGTCCTCTTCTCGAAGCAGGCCCCGGCCGTCGGGGAGAGCGTCACGATCAGCTGCGTCGCGACGCCGGGTTCCGTCCCGATCGGGAGCTACGAGATCGCGTTCGGCGACGGTCAGAGCTACGCCGGGCCCCTCGCCTCGGCGGCGCACGCCTGGACCAGCGAAGGGACGAAGTCCGTCTCCTGCGTCGCCCACGACCTGACCGGGCTCTCCTCGGCGACGAAGACCGCCTTCATCGACGTCGGCGGGCCCGACGTCGGCCCGACCGTCACGCTGGTCACCGTCTCTCCCGCGGTTCTCCGCCCCGGGACGGTCGCGACCCTGACCTGTTCGGCCACCGCCCCCGTGGATCGCCTCGTCGCGGGCTACGAGTTCGACTTCGGCGACGCCTCCACGCCCGTGAACGGCCCCTCGAGCTCCGCCACTCACGCGTACGCCTCGGCCGGCGCCTATTCCGCCACGTGCCGGGCGTACGACCACTCGGGCCGGTCGGGCTTCCTCGAGAAGGCCGTGCGGGTGTACGAGGCGTCGTATCCGCTCGAGGCCGGAAAGATCGGCGCCGGCAGCGGGCTCGTCTTCTCGGCGCCCTCGGGGCTGAGCTGCGGCTCCGCCTGCTCCGTCTCGTTCCCGGGCGGCGACACCGTCACGCTCTCCGCCCTCGCGTCCGGCGGCTCCCGCTTCGCAGGATGGAGCGGCGCCGGCTGCGCGGGCACCGGGCCGTGCACCGTCGAGATGACCGAGGCGCGCCGCGTCACCGCCGTCTTCCTGCCGGAGGCCGGCGCCCGCTTCGAGCCGATCTCCCCGTGCCGCGTCGCCGACACGCGCGCGGGCTCCGCCGTGCCGCTCGCCGCCGGGGAGGTCCGCGAGCTCCCCGTCGTCGCCGCCGGGTGCGGAGTCCCCGCCGACGCGATCTCCGCCGCCCTGAACGTCACGGTCACCGAGGGAACCGGCACGGGCTACGTCTCCGTCTTTCCCGCCGGGGCCGAGACGCCGCGCACCCAGACGACCGCCGTCGCCCCGGGGAAGTCCCGCGCCGCGCCGACGATCATCCTCCTCGGCACGGGCGGCGCCGTGCGCGTGTACAACGCCTCGACGGGGACCGTCCACGTCGTCCTCGACGTTTCCGGCGTCTTCCGCTGAGGCCGTCCCTCGCCGGCCGCCGAGGATTCCGGTGAGAATGCGCGGGTGCCCCCCCACCCGCGCCCGGCTCTCCCCGGCGGCCTGAGGGCCGTCCTCGCGGCCGCCGTCCTCGCGGCCGCGCCCGCGGCCGCGGGCGACGAGCCGCTCCGGATTCCCCAGGTCGAGGTGCTGCTCGCGGGGCGCGAGGTCCGCGTCACGACGGAGCTCTCGCCGGGGCTTCCGTCCGACGTCCGGAAGAGGCTCGGCTCCGGCCTCCCGACGACGGTCTCCTGGGAGGTCCGCCTCATGGTCCTCCGGGACAAGTGGTGGGACGGCCTGCGCGACGAGCGGAGCTACTCGATCACCGCCGCCTTTCGCCCCGAGAGCGGCGACTACGCCGTCGAACGGCGCATCGACGGGAGGCTCCTCGAGACCGTCGTCCTCCCGACCCGCGACGAGGCCGAGCAGGCCCTCGTCCGGATCCCCGGGATCCCGTGCTTCACGCTCGGTCCGGGCGTGGCCGGCGTGCCCCTCGTCGTCCGCGTCCGCGCGGTCTACGGGACTCACATGGCGCTCGGCTTCGTCCCCGTGAGGACGATGACCGACTGGCGGCGTTCTCCCGACTTCCGCTGGGCCGAGCCCGGAGAGGCCCCGTGAAGACCTCGTGGGCGCGCGACAACCGGGTCCTCCTCGGGGTCGGGCTCGTCCTCGGGCTCGCGCTCGCGGGGATCTACGCGCTCGTCCTCAGGGCTCGCGCCCTCTCGCCTCCCGCCGCGACGAACCGGGTCCTCCTCTTCGTCCTCTTCTACATCGTCGTCGTCCTGATCCTCGCGCTCCTCCTCGTCATCGGGCGGAGCGTCGTCCGCCTCCTCCTCGAGTCGCGGCGCGGGCTCTTCGGCGCGCGGTTCCGGGTGCGCGTCGTCCTGACGCACGTCGGGCTCGCCCTCCTGCCGATCGCCCTGCTCATCCTCCCGACGACGGGGCTCCTCCAGCGGAGCGTCGAGATCTGGTTCCAGCCCCCCGTCACCGAGACGATCTCCGCCGGGCGCGACGTCGTCGAGGTCGTGCGGCAGCGGGCCGCCGACTGCGAGCGGCGGGTCGCCGCGCGCCTCGCCGGGTCGCTCGAGGAGGCGCGGAGCGACGCGGCGCGCCTCGCGCTCCTCGCCGCGGCACGCGAGGAGTCGGGCCTCGACTACATCGAGCTCCGCCCGTCCGAGGGGGGCGGCCGCACCGGGAGCCTCGCCGTCACCGCGCCGCGCTGGCCGCTTCGCGAAGTCCCCGAGCCCTCGGCCGAGTGGATCTCGGCGGCCCGCGCGCGCGGGAGCGTCCGGCGGATCGACGGCCTCGAGGGAGGCGGGCAGGTCGGCCGGACGGTCGTCTCCCTCCGGTCGGGGATCCTCGTCCTCGGGAGCTACGACCCTCCGGCCGAGGCCGCACCGCTCCGCGCGCTCTCGCGGGCGACCGCGGCGTTCGCGCAGCTCGAGGCCGAGAGGGCCTCGCTCCAGGCGGTCCAGGTCCTCCTCTTCCTCCTCCTCGCCCTCGTCGTCCTCCTCGCGTCGGTCTGGGTCGGCCTCGTCCTCGCCCGGCGCGTCACGCGCCCGATCGCCGCGCTCGCCTCCTCGGTGAGGCGCGTCGGCGCCGGCGACTTCGAGGCGCGCGTCGAGGTCGAGGGGAGCGACGAGATCGCGGCCCTCGGCCGCGCCTTCAACGCGATGACCGAGGAGCTCCGCGAGAGCCGCGAGAGGCTCGTCTCGGCGAACGCCGAGCTCCGCTCGGCCTACCAGACGCTCGAGGAGGACCGGCTCCGGATCCGGACGATCCTCGCGCACCTCGACGTCGGCGTCCTCGCCTTCGGGCCGGCCGAGGGGGAGGGGCGGGGCGAGGCGCGGCTCCGGGGCGCCAACGACGCCGCCCTGCGGATGCTCCGCCGGCCCGACGCCCCCTACGGGACGCCCCTCTCCGACTTCCTCGCGGAGGTCTCGTGCGCCCCGCTCCGGCAGTTCCTCGACGGGGCGTTCCGGGGCACGGGCCCGCGGGAGGCGACGCTGACCCTCGCGCCGCCCGGGACGCGCGAGCCGCTCGTCCTCGAGGCCCACGCGACGAGCGTGCCCGGGGGCCCCGACCAGAAGACGGCCTGGGTCGTGACGCTCGAGGACACGACGGCGCTCGTCCGCGCCGAGCGCGCCGCCGCCTGGGAGGAGGCCGCGCGGCGGATGGCGCACGAGATCAAGAACCCCCTGACCCCCGTCCGCCTCGCCGCCGAGCGGATGCGCCGCAAGGCGCGGGGCGCCGCCTCCTGCGACCCCGAGATGGCGAAGGTCGTCGAGGAGGGGGCCGAGACGATCGTCCAGGAGGTGCGGACGCTCGCCGCGCTCGTCGACGCCTTCCACCGCTTCGCGCGCCTGCCCGAGACGCGCCTCGGCGAGTTCGACCTCCGCGCCGTCGTGGGCCAGGTCGTGAACCTCTACGCCGGGACGAAGGCGGGGCTGACGGTCTCGGCCGAGGTCCCCGACGCGCCCGCGCCCGTCCGGGGCGACGAGGAGCAGATCAAGCGGGCGCTCGTGAACCTCGTCGACAACGCCGTCGCCGCGACGCCGAACGGCGGCACGGTGACCGTCCGCGCCTCCGTCGAGGACGGCGCGGCGCGCGTCGTCGTCGCCGACGACGGGCCCGGCATCCCGCCGGAGGAGCGCGGCCGCGTCTTCGAGCCGACGTTCTCGACGAAGGCCGGCGGCTGGGGCCTCGGCCTCTCGATCACGCAGCGCATCGCCGCCGAGCACCGCGGGAAGGTCGTCCTGGAGGAGAATTCGCCGCACGGATGCCGCTTCGTCCTCGAATGGCCGACGGCCTGACCCCCGGCGCGCGGAGGAGACCGTGAGCAGCCCCGGCCCGCGGGGCCTGACGGTGCTCGTCTGCGACGACGCGCCCGGGATCCGGAAGACCCTCTCGCAGATCCTCGGCGACGAGGGGTACCGCGTCGAGGAGCTCCCGGACGGCGGCTCGGTCCTGACGCGGCTCGCCGAGCCGGGCGCCCCGCGCCCGGCCGCCCTCTTCCTCGACGTCTGGCTCCCCGACGTCGACGGCCTCACGGTCCTCGACCAGCTCCGCGCGCGCGGCCACGACCTCCCCGTCGTCATGATCTCGGGGCACGGCACGGTCGAGACCGCCGTCCAGGCCGTCAAGCGGGGCGCCGACGACTTCCTCGAGAAGCCGCTCGCCCTCGAGCGCGTCCTGCTGACGCTCGAGCGCGCCCTCGAGCGGAGCCGGCTCGCCCGCGAGCGCGACGTCCTCGCCCGCGAGGTCGCGCGGCAGCGCGAGCGGCTCGAGGAGGAGGAGACGCTCCTCGGCGAGGGCCCCGCGATGACGCGCCTCAGGGACGAGATCCGGCGCGCCGGGGCCTCCGACGCGCGCGTCCTCATCACGGGCGAGAGCGGCGTCGGAAAGGAGGTCGTCGCCCGGACGCTCCACCGCGCCTCGCCGCGGGCCGGCGGGCCGTTCGTCGAGGTGAACGGCGCGGCGATCCCCGAGGACCTGATCGAGAGCGAGCTCTTCGGGCACGTGAAGGGCTCCTTCACCGGCGCCACAGAGGACCGGAAGGGGAAGTGGGAGCTCGCCGACGGCGGGACGCTCTTCCTCGACGAGATCGGCGACATGTCGGCCCGGACGCAGGCGAAGATCCTCCGCGCGATCCAGGACGGGAAGATCTCGCGGGTCGGCGGGGCGAAGACGATCGCGACGGACGTGCGGATCGTCGCCGCCACGAACCGCGACCTGCCGAAGATGATCGCCGCCGGGACGTTCCGCGAGGACCTCTACTTCCGGCTCGCCGTGGTCCCGATCCGGGTCCCGACGCTCGCCGAGCGGCCGGAGGACGTCCCCGCCCTCGTCGCGCACTTCGCCGGCAAGCTCGCCCGGCGCCGCGGCCGCCGCCCGCCCGAGTTCACGCCCGAGGCCCTCGAGGAGCTCAAGCGGCGCCCCTGGCCGGGGAACGTCCGCGAGCTGCAGAACGTCGTCGAGAGGGCCCTCCTCCTCGCCGAGGGGGCCGTCGTCCGCCCCGAGGACCTGCCGGGCGACGTCCTTCGGATCCCGCGCGGGGGCGACGAGGCCGAGCCGGGGCTCCTGCCGGGCCAGACGCTCGCCGACGCCCGCGACGCCTTCGAGCGCCGGATCGTCGTCCGCGTGCTGGCCGACTGCCGCGGGAACGTCTCCCGCGCCGCCGAGCGCCTCGGCCTCGACCGGACGACGCTCCACCGCCGGCTGAAGGGGTGGGGGCTCGGGGACGACGCGGCGCGGCCCTGAGGGCCGCGCCGCCGGGGCGGTCCCTACTCCCAGCGAAGCGCCTCGATCGGGTCGAGGCGCGCGGCCTTCAGGGCCGGGTAGAGGCCGAAGAAGAGGCCGATCGAGAGGCTGACCCCGAGGCCGAGGAGGACGCTCCAGAGCGGCGTCGCGGTCCGGAGCGGCGAGACCGCGCCGACGACGAGCGCCGTCAGGAGGCCGAGCGCGACCCCGACGGCGCCGCCGAGGCCGGTGAGCGTCATCGCCTCCGTCAGGAACTGGAGGCTGATGTCGCGCCGGAGCGCGCCGACGGACTTGCGGAGCCCGATCTCGCGCGTCCGCTCCGTCACGGAGACGAGCATGATGTTCATGACGCCGACGCCGCCGACGAGGAGCGCGATCGCCGCGATGAAGACCATGACGCCGGAGATCGCGTTCGTCACGGCGGTCATCTGCGCGATCATCTTCTCGGCGGTGAAGATGGCGAAGTCGTTCGGCTTGTCGAACGGCACCTTCCGCCGGGCCCGGAGGATGTTCGTACCCTCCTCGATCGCGGCCGGGATCAGCTCCGGCGACTTCGGGATCGTCGCGATGTGGAGGGTGTCTCCGCGCGAGTTCTTGATGTTCGGGAAGAAGACGTCGAACGTCGTGATCGGGATGACGATGATGTTGTCGGGGCTCCCGCCCATCTGGGAGCCCTTCTTCTCGAGGACGCCGACGACCTGGACCCTCCGCCCGTTGATCGTGATCGGCTGGCCGAGCGGGTCCTTCGCCTCGAAGAGCGACTTGACGACGTCGGCCCCGATGACGGCGACGTCGGTGACGTGCTGGACGTCGATGTCGGTGATGTTCCGGCCGTCGGCGAGCGCCCAGTTGTTGCAGACGAGGTAGTTCTGGTTGCCGCCGGCGACGGTCGGCGAGTTCGCCTCCTTGCCGTTCCCCTTCACCTTCGAGCCGCCCCAGAGGTAGCGCTCGGGGGAGACCGCGGCGATGGAGGGGGCGAGGCGGGCGATCGCCTCGGCGTCCTCGATCGTCAGGTCCTTTCGGTTCCGCTCCTCCTCGGGAGGGCGGTGCCCCCCGCCGAAGAAGCGCGGCTCGTACTTCTGGAACTGGACGAGCGTCGTCCCGAAGGAGGAGAAGGCCTCCATCGTCGAGCGGTTGAAGCCGGTGACGAGGGCGACCATGGCGATGACGGTCCAGACGCCGATGACGATCCCGACGATCGTCAGGAACGCGCGGAGCTTGTGGGCGCGCAGGGCGATGGAGGCGAAGCGGAGGTTCTCGCCGAAGGTGCGGCGGAGGGCTTCGAAGATGCGCTCACTCATAGCGGAGGGCCTCGATCGGCGGCAGGCGCGAGGCCTTGACCGCCGGGAAGACGCCGGCGAGGAGGCCGGTGAGCGTGGCGAGGAGGAGCCCCGTGGTGACGAGAGTCGGCGTGACGAGCGTCGGGAGCGGCGTGTAGGCGTTGATGAGCGACGAGATGACCCAGCCGAAGAGGACGCCGACGGCACCGCCGCCGAGGGCGAGGAGCGTCGCCTCGAGGAGGAACTGCCGGCGGATGTCCCGCTTCTTCGCCCCGATCGCGAGGCGGATGCCGATCTCCTTCGTCCGCTCGACGACCGAGACGAGCATGATGTTCGCGATGACGATCGCCCCGACGACGAGGGAGATCCCGCTGATGAAGGCGAGGAGCGCGAAGGCGCCCGCCGAGATCGACCGCCAGACGACCTGGATCGCCTCCGCCGTGACGAAGGAGACCGGGTCGGGGGCGGACGGCGCCGTCTTGCGGAGGGCGCGGAAGATCGCCCGCGCCTCGTCCATCGAGGCGGGGATCCCCTCGACGCCGCCGCGCGCCTTCACGTAGATCGAGATGTTCCGGTGGGTGCCCCACGCCTTCGCGAGCGCCTCGCGGGGGACGTAGACGACGTTGTCCTGGCTCTGGCCGAAGACGGAGCCCTGCTTGACGAGGAGGCCGATGACCCGGAACGGGATCCCGTCGATGAGGATCGACCGGCCGACCGGGTCGAGCCGGGGGAAGAGCTCGTCGCGGACCTCGGTGCCGATGACGGCGACGAACGCGCGGCGCTCGTTCTCGGTCTCCGTGAAGAAGCGCCCGAGGTCGACGTCGAGGTTCGAGAGCTCGGCGACGTTCGCCGTCACGCCCGCGATCTGGACGTCGGAGAGGCGGCGGCCGCCGGACCGGACGGAGCGGGTCGTCCCCGAGCGAGCGCCGACCATGACGGTCGTCTTCGCGAGGCGCTTGAAGGCCTCGACGTCGCTCTTCTGGATCCGCTTCCGCTTGAGCGCCTCGAGGAACTCGTCGCGCGAGGTGATGATCCCGAACCGCTCGATCGTGTAGACGTCGGGGGAGAGCGAGAAGAGCTTCGTCGCGACGTAGTTGTTGAGCCCCTGGATGACCGAGACGACCGCGACGACGGTCATGACCCCGATGATGACGCCGAGGAGCGTCAGGAACGACCGCAGCCTGTGGGCGTTGATCGCCCGCCACGCGACGCGGAGCAGCTCCCCGTTCAGCATCGGAGGCCTACGAGCTCTTCTCGTCCCGCGGGACGCCGCTGTTGTCGACCTTCACCCGGTCGCCGATCCGGAGGGCGCGGAGGGCGCGGAACGGCCCGGAGACGATCTCGTCCCCCTCCTTCAGCCCGTCGACGACCTCGATCATCAGCTCGGCGGTGATGCCGGTCTTCACCTTCCGGAAGTCGACCTTGCCGTCCTTGCCGACGACGAAGACCCCCTCGACGTCCTTCTTCTTGTCCTTGTCCGCCGCCGAGGGCGCCGGGGTCGGCTCGGGCTTCTTCCCCTTCTCGGCGCGCTTCAGCGACGACTCCTCGGCGACGACGAGCGCCGGGATCGGGATCGCGAGGGCGTTCGCGCGGCGGTCCGTCTCGATCTCGCCCGAGACGGAGAAGCCGGGGCGGATCCCCGCCGGGGGGTCCTTCAGCTGGACCTTGACCTTGAAGTTGACGGCGGTCGCGTCGGTGCCGAGCGCGGACTTCGTGATCGGGCTCCCGCCGATCTCCGTGACGACCCCTTCGAACTTCTTCTCGGGCCAGGCGTCGAGCGTCATCTTCGCCTTCTGGCCGAGCTTCACGTTCGGGATGTCCGTCTCGTCGACCTCCATCTCCGCCTCGACGACGGACATGTCGGAGATCGTCAGGAGGACGGTGCCGGGGTTGTTCATCGTCCCGACGACGGCGTTCTCCCCCTGCTCGACGGGGCGCGCCGTGACGATGCCGTTCATCGGGGCGACGAGCGTCGTCTTTCCGAGCGAGTCCTTGCTCGCGAGGAGCTGGGCGCGGGCCTGCTCGATCCGGCGCTCCGTGGCGGCGAGGGAGGCGGTGCCCGCGTCGAGCGCGAGCTTCGCCTTCTGCATCACCTGCTCGGAGGTGATCTTCGCCTCGAAGTTCTTCCGCTCGCGGTCGTAGTCGCGCCGGGCCTGCTCGACCGTGGCCCGGTCCGACTCGCGCTGGGCGAAGAGCGCCTCGAGGTTCGCCTGCTGGGCCTTCGTCGAGGCGTCGTACTGGGCCTTGTCGATCTGGAGGAGGAAGTCCCCCTTCTTCACGACGTCCCCTTCCTCGACGGCGAGGTTGACGATCTGTCCCATGACCTGGGAGGAGATCTCGACCTTCGTCTTCGCCTGGACGCGGCCGTTGCAGCTGACGGTCGAGACGAGGTCGGACCGCCCGACCTTGGCCGTGGTGACCCGGGTCAGGTTGCGGTCCTTTCCGGCGACGGAGGCGAAGACGACCAGGGAGACGACCGCGAGGGCCGTCCCCCCGAGGATCCATTTCAGCCGGGAGCTCATCTCTCTCGCTTTCCTTTCGAAACGCGCGCCCTCGCAAGGCGCCAATGGAGGAATACGCGGGAACCGCCCCCGGAGTTTCCGGGCGGCGCATTCCTTCGCCCCGCCGAACCCTCCCGGATGGAACGGCTTGCCCCGTTCCGACGGGATCAGCCGGCCCAGACCCGGTTCCGCCCCTCGGCCTTGGCCCGGTAGAGGGCGGCGTCCGCCCGCCGGAGGAGCTCCTCGGCGGACGGCGGCTGGGGGAGGTCCTCCGTCGTGGCGAGGCCGATCGAGACCGTCACGGGGACCCGGACCGTCCGGCCGAGCGGGCGCGCCTCGACGACCCGGCGGACCCGCTCGGCCATCAGGGAGGCCGGGACCCGGGCCGTGGCCGGGAGGAGGACGGCGAACTCCTCGCCGCCGATCCGGGCGCCGAGGTCCCCCTTCCGGCACCCCTGCTTCAGGACCTGGGCGAATCCCTCCAGGACCTCGTCCCCCACCGCATGCCCATGGGTGTCGTTCACCGCCTTGAAGTGGTCGAGGTCGAGGAAGAGCAGGGACGCCGGCCGGCCGTGACGGTCGACGCGGGCGACCTCCGCCTCGAGCGCCTCCTGGAACGCGCGCCGGTTCGCGAGGCCGGTGAGCGCGTCCGTCAGGGCGAGCTTCTCGAGGATCTCGTTCTTGGCGGCGAGGTCCGAGAGGGCCTTCTGGAGCCTCAGCCCGACGCGGACCCGGGCCTTCAGCTCGACCGGCTCGACCGGCTTGACGACGTAGTCGTCGGCCCCGGTCTCGAGGCCGGTCACCTTGGCCTCGGTCTCGCCGCGGGCTGAGAGCATGACGACGTGGGTGAAGCGGGTCTCCTCGGTCCCCTTCAGGATCCGGCAGAGGGTGAGGCCGTCCATGACGGGCATCTGCCAGTCGGTGACGACGACGTCGGGGCGGTGCTGCCGGACCTTTCCGAGGGCCTCCTGGCCGTCGCACGCCGACTCGACCTCGAACCCCGCCGAGACGAGCACCTGCTCGAGGATCTTCCTCGAGAGGGGGTCGTCGTCGACGACGAGGACGCGGGCGCGGTTCTCGGACACGGAGGAGCCCCGATCTTCACACGCGGGAGCTGGCGGAGGAGGAGGGATTCGAACCCCCGGAGCCTTGCGGCTCAACGGTTTTCAAGACCGCCGCCTTAAACCACTCGGCCACTCCTCCGGCGGAGGAACTGGCGGACAGGGGGGGATTCGAACCCCCGGTAGGCTTTGAAGGCCTACGACGGTTTAGCAAACCGTTGGTTTAAGCCACTCACCCACCTGTCCGCTCCACGCGGGCCGGCGAGTGTAACTCAGGGCTTCCGGATCTCCGAGAGCCCCCCACAGTAGGGCCGGAGCGCTTCCGGGATCGCCACCGAGCCGTCCTCCCTCTGGTAGTTCTCGAGGATGGCGACGAGCGTCCGCCCGACCGCGAGCCCCGAGCCGTTGAGGGTGTGGAGGTACTCGTTCCGCGACTTCCCCTCGACGGTCCGCTTGACGCGGATCGCCGCCCGCCGGGCCTGGAAGGCGTCGAAGTTCGAGCAGGAGGAGATCTCCCGGAAGGCGTCCTGCCCCGGGAGCCAGACCTCGAGGTCGTAGGTCTTCGCCGAGGAGAAGCCCATGTCGCCGCGGCAGAGGACGACCCGGCGGTACGGGAGCCCGAGCCGCTCGAGGACCGTCTCCGCGTCGCGCGTCAGCTTCTCGTGCGCCGCCTCGGACTCCTCCGCGAGCGTGAACTTCACGAGCTCGACCTTGTCGAACTGGTGCTGGCGGATGAGTCCGCGCGTGTCCTTGCCGGCCGAGCCCGCCTCCGCCCGGAAGCAGGGGGTGTAGGCGCAGTAGGAGATCGGGAGCTGCTCCTCGCGAAGGACCTCGTCGCGGTGCAGGTTCGTGACCGGGACCTCCGCCGTCGGGGTCAGGTACCAGTCGGTGTCCCTGAGGCGGAAAAGGTCCGCCTCGAACTTCGGGAGCTGCCCCGTCCCGAAGAGGGAGGCCGCGTTGACGATGAACGGCGGGAGGACCTCCCGGTACCCGTTCTCGCGGGTGTGGAGGTCGAGCATGAAGTTGATGAGCGCCCGCGACAGGAGCGACGCCGCCCCCGCGAGGACGGTGAAGCGGGCGCCGGTCACCTTGGCGGCCCGCTCGAAGTCGAGGATGCCGAGCGCCGGCCCGAGGTCCCAGTGGGCCTTCGGCTCGAAGCCGAACCGCGTCGGCTCCCCCCAGCTCTTCAGGACGACGTTCGCCGCCGAGTCCTCGCCGTCGGGGACGCTCTCGTAGGGGACGTTCGGGAGCGCCTGCTCGATGGCGAAGAACTCCCCCTCGATCTCCTCGAGCCGCTTCTCGCCCGCCGCGACCTCCCCGCCGAGGGCCTTGGCCCTCTCCATCTCGGCGGTCGCGTCCTCCTTCGCCTTCTTCTTCCTCCCGACCTCGGCCGAGAGCGCGTTCCGCTCGGCCTTCTTCGCCTCGACGGCGGTCAGGAGGCGCCGCCGCTCGGCGTCGAGCTCGCCCCAGCGGGCGAGTGCGCCGGCGTCGTACGTCCGGTTCCGGAGGAGGTGCGGCAGGTCGGCGAAGCGGGCGCGGAGGAAGTCTCGGGCGAGCATGGGAGGCGGATTTTACGGCGGCCGCGATAATCCGCCGGATGGAGAGCCTCCCGGTCGGGGTCGTCGTCGTGAACTGGGACGGGGGGGCGCTCCTCGACTCCTGCCTCGACGCCCTCGACGGGCAGGGGGCGTCGCGGGTCCTCGTCGTCGACAACGGGTCGGAGCCCGACGAGGTCCGGAAGGTCGCCGCCCGCGACGGGGTCTTCCTCCTCCCCCTCGGCGCGAACCGGGGGTTCGCCCCCGCCTCGAACGCCGGGGCCGTCGACGCGCGCCTCAAGGCCCTCCCCTACCTCGCCTTCGTGAACAACGACGCCGTCCTCGAGCCGGGCTACCTCGCCGCCTGCGTCGCGGCGCTCGAGGCCGACCCGGGCCTCGCGGCGGTCCAGGGGGTCGTCCTCGACGGCGAGGGGAGGCTCGTCGACGGTCTCGGCATCTCCTGGAACGCCCGCCTCGAGGCGGTCCAGGCCGGCCGCGGCGGCGCTCCGCCCCCGGAGGGCGCGCCCCCCTTCCCGGTCCCCGGCGTCTCGGGCACCGCCCCCGTCTTCCGCCGCGCCTCCTTCGAGAAGGCCGGGGCCTTCGCCGGCTCCTTCTTCGCCTGGTACGAGGACGCCGACCTCTCCCTGCGCCTCGCGCGGGCGGGCGGGCGCTTCGCGTGCGTCCCGGCCGCCCGGGCCCGCCACGTGGGCTCGGCCACCGGGCGCCGCACTCCGGAGCTGAAGTGGACGCTCCTCTTGCGGAACCGGGCCCGGACGCTCCGCCGCAACCTCTCCGCCGCGGCCCGGCTCCGGGCCCTGCTCCGCCACCCGGTCCCCCTCCCCGCGCTCCGCGACGCCCTCCGCGAGCTCGGCCCGCTCGGGGCCTTCCGCGCCCTCTGGGGCGCGCTCCTCGGCAACCTCTCCTCGCTCGCCGAAGACCGGGCGGCCCGAAAGGGCCCGCCGCCGCTCCGGAGCCTCCCCTCGTGAGCGCCGATCTCGCCCGCGTGAGGGCCGTCGTCGTGTCGTGGAACTCGGCGGGTCACGTCGGCCGCGCCGTCGCCTCCGTCCCGCCTCCCGCGCGCGTCGTCGTCGTCGACAACGCCTCGACCGACGGCTCGGCCGCCGCGGCGGCGCGGGCGGGCGCGACCGTCCTCCGGCTCGCCGAGAACACCGGCTTCGGGCCGGGGTGCAACCTGGGGGCGGGCGAGGTCGGCGGCTTCCCGCCCGCGGAGGCGCTCCTCTTCCTGAACCCCGACGCCGCCCTCGTCGACGGGGAGGCCGCCCTCGGCGCGCTCCTCGAAGAGCTCGGCGCCGACCCGCGCGTCGGCGCCGTCGCCCCCGCCCTCGAGGGGGACGGCCAGGAGCCGTTCCAGCTCCGGAGGCTCCCGACCCTCGGCTCGCTCGCGCGCGAGGCGCTCCTCGTGAACCGCCTCTTCCCGCGGAACGCGGGCTTCCGCCGCGAGCGCTACCTCGACCGCGACCGATCGCTCCCGTTCGACGTCGAGCAGCCGGCCGCGGCGGCGCTCCTCGTCCGCCGCGAGGTCTTCGAGGAGGTCGGCGGCTTCGACCCCGCCTACGCCCCCGCCTGGTTCGAGGACGTCGACCTCTGCGCGAAGATCCTCGAGTCGGGGTACCGTATCCGCTTCGTCCCCGCGGCTCGCGCGAGCCACGTGGGCGGGACGACGATGCGCGCGCTCCCCTACGACGACTACCTCCCGCTCTACACGCGGAACCTCCTCCTCTACCTCCGGAGGCACGCCGGGCCGGCGGATCGAGCCCTCGCGCGGCTCGTCCTCCTCGCGGGCGCCGTCCTCCGCCTCGCGCTCCTCCCCGTCGTCCGGGGGGACCACGCGCGGCCCGAGGCGGCCCGCGCCTACCTCCGCGTCGCCCGCGGCCTCCTCGGCGGCGGCTTCCGGAGCGCGCTCCTGCCGCGGGGGGCCTGAGTGGCGAAGGTCCTCGTCTCCCTCGTCACGCACAACGAGTCGCGCGACGCCGAGCGCCTCCTGCCGACCCTCTTCGCCCAGACCTTCCGCGACTTCGCCGTCGTCGCCGTCGACAACCGCTCGGAGGACGGGACGCGCGCCTCGCTCGCGGCCGCGCAGAAGGTCGCCCCGGTGCCGATGGAGATCGTCGCCTCCCCCGAGAACCTCGGATTCACGGGAGGGCACAACGTCGCCATCGCGAAGGCCGTCGAGCGGGGCGCCGAGTGGGTCCTCGTCCTGAACGCGGACGTCGTCCTCGCCCCGGACCACCTCGAGACGCTTCTCGCCGACGCCGCGCGCCCCGGCCGCGAGTGGGTCGGCGCGATGACCGGCAAGGTCCTCCGGGCCGAGGGGCCCGACCTCCTCCCGACCGGGGTCGTCGACACGGTCGGCATCCGGATGACGAGGACGGGGCGGCACTTCGACGTCGGCGCGGGCGAGCCCGACTCGGGGCGGTGGGACCGGCCGGCCGAGGTCTTCGGCGTATCGGGCTGCGTCGCGCTCTACCGCGTCGCGGCCCTCGCCGACGTGAAGGTCTCCACGGGGTACTTCGACGAGGACTTCTTCGTCTACCGCGAGGACGTCGACCTCGCCTGGCGCCTCCGCGGGCGCGGCTGGGCGGCGCGCTGCGTCCCGGCGGCCGTCGCCTGGCATCGCCGCCGGAACCTCCCCGAGCGGAGGAAGGCGATGTCTCCCGTCGCGAACCTCCACTCGGTCAAGAACCGCTTCCTCCTCCGGATCAACAACGCCGGGCCCGACCACCTCCGCGCGACCTTTCCGCTCACCTTCGCGCGCGACGCCGTCGTCGTCGGGGGCTGCCTCACCGTCGAGCGGACCTCCTTCGAGGCCCTCCGCTGGCTCGCGACGAACCGCGCGCGGCTCCTCGCCAAGCGCCGCGAGATCCTCTCCCGCCGCACCGTCTCCGACCGGGCCCTCCTCCGCTGGTTCGGCCCCGACCCGGGCGGCGCGCGGATCCCGGACCTCGACGCGTGAAGCTCGCCCTCCTCGGGACGCGCGGCATCCCCGCGGCCTACGGCGGCTTCGAGACGCTCGCCGAGGAGCTCGCCGCGCGCCTCGCGGCGCGCGGGCACGACGTGACGGTCTACGCCCGGCGCGGCGCCGTACGCGAGGAGCTCCCTTCCTTCCGCGGCGCCCGCGTCGTCTTCACGCCGACGCTCCGGCACAAGTACCTCGACACCGTCGTCCACGGCCTCACGTCGGGGCTCCACGCCGCGGCCGAGGGGTACGACGCCGTCCTCGTCTGCAACGGGGCGAACGCCCTCGCCTGCCGGCTCCCGCGCCTCCTCGGCTCGGGGACCCGGGTCCTCCTCAACGTCGACGGCCTCGAGCGGAACCGGCGGAAGTGGAACCGGCTCGGGAAGGCGGTCTACGCCCTCTCCGAGCGCCTCTCGTGCGTCCTCCCCGACGTCGTCGTCACGGACGCCGAGGAGATCTTCCGCTACTACCGTGACCGCTACGGGAAGGAGTCGGCCTTCGTCCCCTACGGCTCCGACCTCCCCGCCCCGTCCGACCTCTCGCTCCTCGGGCGGCTCGGCCTCGAGCCCGGCGGCTACGTCTTCTACGTGTCGCGCTTCGAGCCGGAGAACAATCCCGACGCCGTCGTCCGGGCCTTCCGCGACGTCCCCGGGGCGACGCCGCTCGTCCTTCTCGGCTCGGCGCCCTACGCCGAGGGGTTCATCGCGTCTCTCCGCGGGGAGGCCGCGAAGGACCCGCGCGTCCTCCTCCCGGGGGCGGTCTACGGCGAGGGATACCGCGCCCTCCTCGCGAACGCGGCCGTCTACGTCCACGCGACCGAGGTCGGCGGAACGCACCCGGCGCTCGTCGAGGCGATGGGCTTCGGCCGCCCCGTCCTCGTCCACGACACCCCCGAGAACCGCGAGGTCGCGGGGGAGGCCGCGCTCTACTGGGACGCCCGGCGCCCCGCGACCCTCGCCTCGCTCCTCGCG
>JBDIBE010000034.1:0-15875 GCA_039812785.1 Thermoanaerobaculia bacterium
TTTGTCGAGAGGAAAGGACAGGGGTTGGTAGCGCATACGGGATTCGAACCCGTGTTACCGCCGTGAGAGGGCGGCGTCCTGGACCCCTAGACGAATGCGCCGTTCCGGTCCCTGTCGGCGGGAGGTCCCCGCGCGAGGACGGGCTTTTTACCACGGGTCCCGTCCGGCGGGCAAGCGCCGGCCCCGGGGCGTTCCCCGGGGCCGGCGGGGAAGTCAGTCGGCGGCCTTCGCCCAGCGGATGATCTCGGGGAACGTCGGCTTCTTGCCGTACATCAGGATGCCGACGCGGTAGACGCGCCCCGCGAACCAGGCGACGCCCCAGATCGTCAGGAGCAGGATCGCGATCGAGAGGGCGATCTCCCAGGCCGGCGGCGGCTGGACCGAGATCCGCATGAACATCAGGAGAGGCGCCGTGAACGGGAAGAGCGAGAGGAACCGCGCGAGCGCGCCGTCCGGCGTGTTGAAGGCGAAGAACCACATCATCGACGCCATGATCAGCATCATCCCGGGGATCATGACGAGCTGCTGCGCCTCCTGCTCCGTGTTGAACGGCGCCGCGAGGGCGGCGTAGAGGCCGGCGTAGAGGAAGTAGCCGAGGAGGAAGAAGACGACGAACGCGAGGATCGTCGCGCCGGGGATGCTCGGGATCGTCCCGCCCGAGAGACCCATGAGCCCGACGAGCCCCGGCAGCGTCAGGGCGAAGGCGAAAAGGGCCCAGACGGCGTACTGCGTCAGGCCGACGAGGCCGATGCCGACGATCTTCCCGAGCATCAGCTCCGTCGGCCTCACCGACGAGATGATGACCTCGACGATCCGGTTGTTCTTCTCCTCGAGGACGCCGCGCATGATGAAGGCGCCGTAGACGAAGATGGAGATGTAGATCAGGAAGAAGAGGACGCCGGAGACGGCGAGGTTCGCGCCGACGTTCTTGTCCTCCTCGGAGGTCTCCCTCTCGGAGGCCTCGTGCGGGTCGAGCGTCACCGAGAGCCGGGCCTTCTCGTAGACCGCCGGGTCGACCCCCTGGTCCTTCAGGCGCTCCTTCGTCGCGGCGCGGCCGAGCGCCCGCTCGACCGACTCGCGCAGGATCAGGTCCGCCTTCACCGACCGGGCCCGCCACTCGACCTTGCCGGTCGTCAGGCCGTCGCCGGGGATGACGATGTAGGCCTTGACCTCCTTCTTCTGGACCCTGTCGTTCAGCTCCCTGCGCACCTGCGGCAGGGTCTCGGGCGCCGCCTCGACCTTGAAGAAGGTGATCTTCGTCGTCGAGCGGCGCGGGTTCGTCTCCATCGTGGCCTTGTTCTCCGTCGCGCCGGCCTCCTTCGGCGTCTCGTCGGCCTCCGAGACCGACTTCTGCTCGAGGAGGAGCGGCTCGTAGAGGCGCCCGGTGAGGTCGACGACGCCGATCTTCCCTTCGGGGATGAGCGTCGAGGAGAGGAGCACCTGGAGGTAGACGAAGACGAGCCCGAGCGTCGGGATGAGGATCGTCCCGATCCAGAAGCCCTTCGTCTTGATCTGCTGGAGGTACTCGCGGCGGATGACGTGGAGGACCTTCGTTCTCATCGCCGCCTCCTACCGCAGCTCTTCCGAGGTGGGAGCGGCCAGGCCCGACTCCTCGACGGCCTTGATGAAGATCTTCTCGAGCTCCGGCTCGGGCTCGACCGGCGGCGGGAGCGGCACACGGTCGCGGTAGGCGTGCTTGATCTCCCTCACCGTCCCGTCGAGGAGCTTCCTCCCGCGGTAGATGAGGGCGATCCGGTCGCAGAGCTTCTCGGCCTGCTCCATCACGTGCGTCGAGAAGACGATCGTCTTCCCCTGCCTCTTGAAGTCGACGAGGAAGTCCTTCAGGAGGACGACGTTGATCGGGTCGAGGCCGGAGAACGGCTCGTCGAGGATGAGGATCTCCGGGTCGTGGACGATCGTCCCGAGGAACTGCACCTTCTGCTGCATCCCCTTGGAGAGCTCCTCGGTCTTCTTGCCGAGCCAGGGGCGGAGGTCCATGACGTCGATCCAGCGCTCGAGGCGCTCGAGGGCGGTCCGCTTCTCGACGCTCTTGATGGCGGCGAAGAAGAGGATCTGGTCGAGGACGGTCATCTTCCGGTAGAGCCCGCGCTCCTCCGGGAGGTACCCGATCCGCTCCTGCATCTCCTCGGAGAGCGGCTTGCCGAGGACCCGGATCTCGCCCTCGTCCGCCTTGGTGATGTTCATCGTCATCCGGATGGAGGTCGTCTTCCCGGCCCCGTTCGGGCCGAGGAGGCCGAAGGTGACGCCGACCGGCACCTCGAGGTCGAGCCGGTCGACGGCGGTGTACTTCCCGAAGCGCTTCGTCACGCCCGAGAGCGAGATCGCGGCGGTCATCTCTGGAGTGCCCTCCTGAGCCTCTTGTTACGGCGCGGCAGCGGGCGAGTTTAGGCCACGGGGACGGGCCTTTGACATTCCGGGCCGGGCCGGGTATGTTCGTCGGCCCTTTTGACCCGAGGTCGGGGGAGGAATCGATGTACGCCGTTATCCGCACCGGGGGGAAGCAGGTCAGGGTCGCCAAGGGCGACGTCATCCAGATCGAGCGCTTCTCCGACAAGACTCTCGCCAAGGGCGATGCGCTCGAGCTGCCCGAGGTCCTGGCCGTCGGCGAAGGGGAGACCCTCCGCCTCGGCAACCCTCTCGTGTCCGGCGCCACCGTCAAGGGCGTCGTCGTCCGCGAGACGCGGGGCCCGAAGCTCATCGTCTACAAGAAGAAGAAGCGCAAGGGGTACCAGCGGTCCCACGGGCACCGCCAGAACCTCGTCGAAGTCCGGATCGAGTCGATCTCGGCCTGAGACCCCGAGGAAGCTGCGATGGCTCACAAAAAAGGTCAGGGTTCCTCCCGCAACGGCCGCGACTCCAACGCCCAGCGCCTCGGCGTGAAGCGCTTCGCGGGCCAGTGGGTCTCCGGCGGCTCGATCCTCGTCCGGCAGCGGGGCACCCCGCTCAAGCCGGGCGACAACGTCGGCCGCGCCAAGGACGACTCGCTCTTCGCCATGGTCGACGGCGTGGTCGACTTCAAGGACAAGGGCCGCCTCGGCCGCTACGTCAGCGTGACGCCCGGCCCGCGCCCCGGCTCCGAGGCTCCGGCCGCCAACTGATCCGGCTCCGGGCGCCCCTCCGGGCGCCCGGGACGGCTCCTCCGGCGCGGGCGATCGAATGTTCCTCGACGAGGCTTCGATACAGGTCTCGGCCGGCGACGGCGGGAACGGCTGCGTCGCGTTCCGCCGCGCGAAGGGCGAGCCCCACGGCGGGCCGAACGGCGGCGACGGCGGCGACGGCGGCAACGTCCGGATGGTCGCCGACGAGGGGCTCAACACCCTCTACCCCTTCCGGTTCAAGAAGCGGTTCGCCGCGGGCCGCGGCCAGCACGGCATGGGCTCGAACTGCACCGGGAAGAAGGGCGCCGACGTCGAGGTCTCCGTCCCCGTCGGGACGATCGTCAAGGACGCCGACACCGGCGAGATCCTCGGCGACCTCGCCGAGAACGGGCAGGTCCTCGTCGTGGCGAAGGGGGGGCGCGGCGGGCGCGGCAACCAGCACTTCGCGACGCCGAGCCACCGGACGCCGCGCCGGGCCGAGCCCGGCACCGAGGGGGAGCGCCGCGCGCTCGCCCTCGAGCTGAAGCTCCTCGCCGACGTCGCCCTCGTCGGCTTCCCGAACGCGGGGAAGTCGACCCTCATCGCGGCCGTCTCCGCGGCGCGCCCGAAGATCGCCGACTACCCCTTCACGACGCTCGTCCCGAACCTCGGCGTCGTCTCGTGGGACCGCTACCGCACCTTCGTCGCCGCCGACGTCCCCGGCCTCATCGAGGGAGCGAGCGAAGGGCACGGGCTCGGAATCCGCTTCCTCCGGCACGTCGAGCGCTCGCGGCTCCTCTGCCACCTCGTCGACGCGGCCGCGCTCGACCCCGACGACCCGGAGGCCGCCGCCGAGAAGGCGGTCGCCGTCATCGAGGGAGAGCTCCAGGCCTTCGCGCCGGAGCTCGCGGCGCGCGAGAGGGTCCTCTGCGCGAACAAGGTCGAGATCGCGGGCGAGGAGCAGGTGGCCGCCGTGAAGGCGGCTGCGGCGAAGAGGGGCCTGCGCTTCTTCGCGATCTCCGGCGCGGCCCACAAGGGGCTCGACGCCCTCGTCACCTGGCTCGGCAGCCGGCTCGAGGCGATGAGCGCCCGGCCGGTCCCGGTGCTTCCCGTGCCCGCGCCCGCCGCTTCCGAGGGGGGCCCGGGGGAGGCCTCCGATGCGTAACCGGACCCATCTCCTCGGCGTCTACGGCGGCTCCTTCGACCCGATCCACCTCGGCCACCTCATCCCGGTCGAGGAGGCGCGCGCGGCCACGGGGCTCGACGAGATCCTCTACGTCCCCGCCTTCGCGCCGCCGCACAAGCCGCAGGGCCCGTCGGCCTCGGCCTTCCACCGCTTCGGGATGTGCGCCGTCGCGCTCGAGGAGTACCCGCACCTGCTCCTCTCCGACTTCGAAGCGTCCCGCGGCGGCACGACCTACACGGTCGAGACGCTCCGGCACGTCCGGGCGAACCACCCCGAGAGCGAGGTCTTCCTCGTGGTCGGCTCCGACTCCATGGCCGGCCTTCACGGCTGGCGGGAGTGGCGGGAGATCGTCTCCGACTGGCGGATCGTCGTCGTCTACCGCGAGGGGGTCGACTACGCCGATCTCCGCGAGAAGCTCCCGCCCGAGCTCGCCGCGCGACTCGCCCCGCTCGGGGCGCGGCCGCACGACGAGGTCGCCGAGAACCAGACCGTCTTCTGGGCCGGGAACGCCCCGGTTACAATCTCCTCCACGTGGATAAGAAGCGCACTCCCGAGCGTCCAAAGCCTGAGCGAAAGCCTTCCCCCCGCGGTGGAGCGGTACGCAAGGCGTCACCGCCTGTACGCCGCGCCGTGAAGCCGGAGGGCGCGGCCGCCGCGAAGCGGCCGGCCGCCGTCCGGAAGAAGCCCGCCGCGGCCCCGCCCACGCCGCCCGCGGAGGCGGTCGAGGAGATCCTCGCGGGCACCCTCTCGAAGGCGCGCGGCAAGCGCGCCCCCGCCGCCGCGGCGGCCGCCGAGAAGGCCCGCGCGGAGCGGAACGCCGAGGCCGACGCCCGGATCCAGCACCAGATCCAGCGGGCCGTCTCGGCCCTCCTCGACAAGAAGGCCGAGAAGCTCGTCGTCCTCAACCTCAAGGAGCTCGGCGCCTTCGCCGAGTACTTCGTCCTGGCCTCGGCGACGAACGAGAGGCAGGCTCAGGCGATGTCCGACGCGGTCGAGGCGGCGATGAAGGCCGAGGGGCGGCGCCCCTACTCGCACGAGGGGTACCACAAGGGCGCCTGGATCCTCCTCGACTACGGCGACGTCGTCTTCCACCTCTTCCACGAGGAGGCCCGGCGCTTCTACGGTCTCGAGCGTCTCTGGGGCGACGCGCCGGAGGAGACCCAGGCCTTCACGAAGTAGGCCGGCGGGGCCGGGCGGCGTGACGCTCTTCGCCACGCGCCACCGGGGCCTCGCCGCCGACCTCGCCCGGCTCGAGCGGAGCCTCGGCTCCGCGGCGACGGTCCTCCTCCTCGGGGCGCCCGGGACCGGAAAGGACCGCCTCGCGCGCCTCCTCCACGACCGATCGCCGCGCGCCGGGGAGCCGTTCGTGAGGATCGACCTCGGCGCCCTCTCCGACGACCTCCTCGAGAGCGAGCTCTTCGGGCACGAGAAGGGCTCCTTCACCGGGGCCGTCGCCGCCAAGCCCGGCCTCCTCGAGGGGGCGGGGCGCGGCACGATCTACCTCGACCGGATCGACGTCCTCTCGTCCCGCGCGCAGGGCAAGCTCCTCCGCGTCCTCGAGGAGCGCGTCTCGCGCCGCCTCGGGGGGACGCGCGAGCGCCGGCTCGAGGCGCGCTTCGTCGCTTCGGCGTCCCCCGACCTGCCGCGCCGCGTGCGCGACGGCAGCTTCCGGGAGGACCTCTGGTACCGCCTCGCGGTGGTGACGGTCCGCCTCCCGGCCCTCGCCGAGAGGCGCGCCGACCTCCTCCCGGCCGCCCGCGCCCTCCTCCGCGCGGCGGGAGGCCCGCCCGACTTCACGCCCGCGGCGAAGGCCGCGCTTCGCGCCCACCCCTTCCGCGGCAGCTTCCGCGAGCTCGAGAACGTCGTCCGCAGGGGCGCCCTCGAGGCGCAGGCGTCGGGCTCCCCGGCCGTCGACGCCCCGCACCTCGGTCTCCTGGACGGGGCCGAGCCCGAGGCGCTCCTCGCCGCGGCCTCCCGACAGGGATGGACGCTCCGCCGCCTCGCGGACGCCTATCTCGCCCTCGTCCTCGAGGAGTCGGGAGGGAACGTCGCCGAGGCGGCGAGACGGCTCGGGGTGGCCCGGAAGACGCTCTACGGCAGGCTGCCCGGCCTCGGCCGGGCGCAGGGCTGATCGTCCCCCCGGGCCGCCTCCGGGGAGAGGACGCGAGCGCTCCGGCGCGGTGCCGCTGTGCTAGAGTCCCGCGATTCCGGGCGGGATCTTCGGAACCGGATCGGCCCGCCCGTCGGGCGCCGTGAGGCGTCCCGGAACGTTGGAAGGGGGAAAGCCCCAATGGCGACGAAAACCGCGTCCGCATCGAAGAAGGCGACCGCGAAGGCGCCGGCCAAGGGTGCCGCCAGGCCGGCGGCGAAGGCCGCCCCGAAGGGCCCGGCGAAGGGTCCCGCGAAGTCCGCCCCGAAGGTCCCCGCCCGAGTCCCTGCCCGAGCGCCGGCGAAGGCGCCCGTCAAGGTTGCCCCGAAGGAGCCCGTCAAGCCCGTGGACAAGAGCCCCAAGGACCCCGTCGAGAAGTTCCGCAAGCGCCTCCTCGCGAAGCAGGAGGAGCTTCTCCACGACCTCTCCCGCAACCGTGAGGTGACGGACGAGTCGGTCGACGAGCAGGCGCAGGACATGGTCGACCGCGCCACCTCCGCCTACACGCGCGAGTTCGCGTTCTCGCTCTCCGAGTCCGACCGGAAGACCCTCCTCCTCATCGACCAGGCGCTCCTCCGGCTCGACCAGGGGACGTTCGGCACCTGCGTCCACTGCCAGGGCCCGGTCCAGGAGAAGCGCCTCGAGGCGGTCCCGTGGGCGCGGCACTGCCTCGAGTGCCAGGAGCTCCAGGACAAGGGTCTCCTCTGACCCCGGCGGGGCCCTCGTTGCGCGGAGATCCGTTCGGTCCCCTCGCGCCGCTCCTCGCGGCCGCCGCGAGCGCCCCCCTTCCCCCGGTCCTCGCGATCGTCGGCGACGACGAGTGGTTCGTCGCCGAGGCGGCGCACCGGGTCGCGAAGACCTTCCGGGCCGCCTTCCCCGAGGGGGAGGTCTCCGAGTACGACGGGACGGGGAACGGCGTGAAGGAGGCGGTCGCCGACGCGGCGACGATCGCCCTCTTCTCCACGAACCGTCTCGTCTCCCTCGACGCGACCGACCTCCTCCGGACCCGGAAGCTCGCCGCCGACGAGATCGACGGTCTCCTCGACGAGGCCGCCGAGGCGGGCCTCGGCGCCCCGCCCGGGGCCCCGTCCGAGCCGCGCGTCCTCGAGCGCCTCGCCCGCAAGGCGCTCGCGCTCGCCCGCGACGCCGGGGCCCTCGTCGAGGGCGACCCCGAGGAGACGGCGCGCAAGCTGACGGGGCGCGTGAGGCGGAGCGACCGGGCCCCCGAGCTGAGGCAGCTCCTCTCCCTCCCGGTCGACGACGGCGAGAACGCCGAGACGGCGCTCGGGCGCCTCCTCGACTACGTCGCCCGCGCGGCGCCGGGGGACAACGTCCTCCTCCTCCGCGCCGTCTCGCCCGACCCCGACCACGCCGCCCTCGCGGAGCTGAAGCGGGCGCCCGTCGCGCGCCTCCTCGCGCCCGACGAGGCCGCGCGCCGCGAGCGGCTCCACTCGCTCGGCCTCGAGCGGGTCCTCGAGCGGGGCAAGAGCGCCGAGCCCGACGTCTTCGAGACGCTCACCGAGCGGGGGCGCCTCACGGCGCGCGCCTTCCTCTCGGAGCTCGACCGCCTCGTCGACACGGCCGCGGGCAACCGCGTCACCGCCGAGGCCGCGGCGCGCCTCGTCGCCGACGAGCGGAAGGAGTACGGCTCCGACTTCGTCGAGGCCGTCGCGCGCCGGCGGTTCCTCGAGGCGCTGCGGATCGGCGAGCGCCTCCTCGCCGCGGACGACTTCACCGCCTTCCGTTCCTTCGGCAAGGAGGAGGGGGCCGCCCCCGCGAAGAAGGGGCCGAAGGGGGAAGCGGCGTTCTTCCCGCTCCTCGGGCTCCTCGCGGCCGACCTCCGCCGGATGCTCGCGCTCAAGGCGGCGCTCTCCGAGCCGGGGGCCGACGTCCCGCAGCGCCGGGCCGACTACCGCACCTTCGTCGACCGCCTCCTGCCGCGCCTGAAGTCGCCGCGCCCGGGGGCGGCGCCGGTGCCGCTCGACGGGCACCCGTTCGTCCTCCACAAGGCGTACACGGCCTCGTTCGACTGGAGCCTCGACGAGCTCGCCTCGGCGCTCGCCGCGGTCGCCGGCATCGACCGGGGCGTGAAGACCGGCATCGGCTCGGGCCCCGAGCTCCTCCAGTCGTGGCTCCTCTCGATGAGCGCCCCGGCGCCCCGCCCGCGGGGCTGACAGCGGCTAATTGACCCCGGTGGGCGGCGTCGCGACGCGCGCGGGGCTGACTCCGAGGCGCGCGAGGGCCTTCTCCCAGAGCCCCGCGACGTCCGACGGGAAGGCGAGCGACTCGTCGTAGGGGAGGACGAGCCAGGAGCCGTCCTCCATCTCGTGCTCGAGCTGCCCCGGCCCCCAGCCGGAGTAGCCGAAGACGAGGAGGCCGCCGACGGGCGGCTTCGCGGGCGCCGCCGCGAAGACGTGCGGCAGGACCTCGGGCGTCGCCGAGACGACGAGCCCCGGGGCCATGCCGATCGACTCGATCCCCTCGACCGCCTCGCGGTGGACGACGATGAGGCCGGGCGTGGCGACGGGGCCGCCGATCCGCAGCGGCGTCTTCGGGTGGATCGTCCTCGCGACCTCCTCCGGGAGGAGCGCCTTGGCGCCCCCCTCGACGAGCCGGTTCACGACCCAGCCGACGGCCCCCTCCTCGGAGTGGTGCCCCATCAGGACGACGGTCCGCTCGAAGTTCGGGTCCGAGAGGACGGGCGCCGCCAGGAGCAGGTAGGGGGGCGTCAGCGTGTCCACGACGGGGGAAGCCTACGCCGGGCCGGCCGCCCCCGCCAGCGGCGCTACTCCTCGAGGTAGGTGTAGTGGGAGAGGGCGACCTCGAAGTCCTTGGCGATCGCCTTGGCCTCGGCCTCGCGCACCCGGTCCTTGTCGACGGCCTTGCGGAGCTGCCGCCAGATCCCCTCGAGGATCTCCGCCCGCTCGTAGTTCATGTACGAGAGGACGCGCTCGCACGTCTCGCCCGGCAGGAGGTCGAGGACGCGCGTCCGGTTCTCCTCGTCCACGGCGACGAGCACCTCGTGCGCCTCGCCGAAGAGGTTGTGCAGGTCGCCGAGGACGTCCTGGTAGGCGCCGACGAGGCAGAAGGCGAGGTAGTAGGGCTGGGACCTCTTCCAGGAGTGGAGGGGGAGGAACTCCTTGATGTCGCGCAGGTCGATGAACTTCTCGATCTTCCCGTCCGAGTCGCAGGTGATGTCGGCGAGCGTCGCGATCTCGCCCGGCTTCTCGCGGAGGCGGTGGACGGGGAGGATCGGGAAGAGCTGGTCGATGGCCCACGAGTCGGGGACCGACTGGAAGACGGAGAAGTTGACGACGTACTTGTCGGCGAGCTCGCGCTCGAGGTCCTCGAACTCCTCCGGGACCTCCTTCATCCCCTTCAGGTGCCGGCGGATCCGGTCGCAGACGTCCCAGAAGAGGATCTCCCCCTTCGAGCGGTCCTCGAGCGAGACGTAGCCGAGGTTGAAGAGGGTGAAGAGCTCCTCCTTGTACTGGAGGGCGTCGTGGTAGCTCTCGCGGACGTTCTTGGCCGTCACGCCCTTGAAGACGTCGTAGAGCTCGCGGACGACGTGGTTCTCGTCGCCGTTCAGCGTGACGGTCTTGTCCTGCTCGATCTTGTCGGCGACGTCGAGGACGTTCGAGACGAGGACGGAGTGGTAGGCCGTCACGGCCCGCCCCGACTCGGTGACGAGCGTCGGCACCGGGACCTTCTCGTCCTCGCAGATCGACTTGATGTTGTAGACGACGTCGTTCGCGTACTCCTGGACGGTGTAGTTCATCGAGGAGTCGAACGCGGTCTTGCTGCCGTCGTAGTCGACGCCGAGGCCGCCGCCGAGGTTCAGGTAGCGCACCTCGACGCCCGAGCGGTTCAGCTTCGCGTAGACGCGCCCCGCCTCGCGGATCGCGTCCTTGATCTTCCGGATGTCGGTGATCTGCGAGCCGATGTGGAAGTGGAGCATGACGAGGCAGTCGAGCATCCGCCGCGACTTGAGGATCTCGATCGCCTCGAGCATCTCCGTCGTCGTGAGGCCGAACTTGGCCGCCTCGCCGCCCGACTTCGCCCACTTCCCCGAGCCGCGCGCGTAGAGCTTGGCGCGCATGCCGACGAGCGGCTTGACCCCGCGCTTCTTGGCGACCTCGAGGATCCGCTCGAGCTCCGAGACCTTCTCGAGGGTGAGGATGACGTTCCGCCCCATCCTCACGCCGTCGAGCGCGAGGCGGATGAAGGCCTCGTCCTTGTAGCCGTTCGTCGTGATGAGGCACTCGGGGCCGAGGTCCTGCGAGAGGGCCGCGATGAGCTCGGGCTTCGACCCCGCCTCCAGGCCGTAGCCGTACTTCCGCCCCGCCTCGATGATCTCGTGGACGACGACCTTCTTCTGGTTCACCTTGATCGGGAAGACGCCCCGGTAGTCGCCGTCGTAGCCGTACTCCCGGATGGCCCGCCCGAAGGCGTCGTTGAGCTCGCGCACGGACGACGTCAGGATCTGGGGGAAGCGGACGATCATCGGCGGCGTGATGCCGCGGCCGGCGACCTCGTCGACGACGTCCTTCAGGTCGGCGAAGCGGTGCCCCTCCCGCGTCGGGTGGACGAGGAGGTGCCCGTCGTCGGAGATCGAGAAGAACCCCTTCCCCCAGGCGTCGATGCCGTAGAGCTCCTCGGCCTCCGAGAAGCGGTCGGGGGTCCGGGGGCCCTTCTTGGCGGAGCGTGAGGACGACTTCTTCGAGGCGGCCGTCGGCATGGCGACGGAGTTTACGAAAGGAGGGGGCCGTTCGGGGGTCGACGGGATCCGGGGAGAACGATTTCGTTCGGCCGCCGTATAGTCTTCCGCCGTGTCCGAGCTCTTCCCGCCCCTCGAGCCCTACGACTCGTTCCGCCTCCCGGTCTCCGGCCTCCACGAGATCCACGTGGAGCAGGCCGGGAACCCCGCGGGCAAGCCCGTCATCTTCTTCCACGGCGGCCCCGGCGCCGGCATCTCCCCCCTCCACCGCCGCTTCTTCGACCCGAAGGCGTGGCGGATCGTCCTCTTCGACCAGCGCGGCTCCGGCCGCTCGACGCCCCTCGGCGAGCTCCGCGAGAACACCACGTGGGACCTCGTCGCCGACGCGGAGCGGATCCGCGAGCGGCTCGGCATCGACAGGTGGCTCGTCTTCGGCGGCTCGTGGGGCTCGACGCTCGGCCTCGCCTACGCCCAGGCGCACCCGGAGCGCTGCACGGGCCTCATCCTCCGCGGGATCTTCCTCTCGCGGAAGGCCGAGGTGATGTGGACGTTCGGGGGCGGCGCCCAGCGCGTCTTCCCGGACGGCTGGGACGAGTTCCTCGGCCTCCTCGACGAGGCCGAGCGCGGCGACGTCATGACGGCCTACCACCGCCGGCTCACCTCGGACGACCCGACCGTCCGGCGTGCGGCCGCGCTCGCCTGGAACCGCTGGGAGGAGCTCGCCTCGCACCTCGTCGCCGACCTCCCGCCCGTCGCCGAGGAGGACGTCGCCGCCGAGGTCGCCCTCGCGCGGATCGAGGCGCACTACTTCGTGAACGACGCCTTCCTCTCCTCCGACGACCAGCTCCTCCGCGACGTCGAGAAGATCCGCCACCTGCCCGCGGTCATAGTCCAGGGGCGCTACGACATGGTCTGCCCGGCCGTCTCCGCGTGGGACCTCCACCGCGCCTGGCCCGGCTCGCGCCTCGTCCTCGTCCCCGCCGCCGGCCACTCGGCCGACGAGCCGGGCATCGTCTCCGCCCTCGTCGACGCGACGGAGGAGTGGAAGGCCCGGGACTGAGGCGACGTGCCGGGGGAGCCCCGGCAGGCGAGACGCCTCCGGCGCCGCGCGGCGCGTCCAGACACACGCCCGGGACACGCCGGACACACGCAGAGACGGGGCCGGTCCTTGCGGCTCAGTAACTTGCGCCTGGCCGAGACCTTGCTGAGAGGACACCGGGAGGTGTCCTATGCCTGCCGGCAAGCTCCATCCGCCTACCCTCACGGTCGCGGATCCCTGGAACGTCTTCGGGGGAGGGACTCCCTCGACGGCGGGCTCCGTCCAGCCGCTCGCGGACGTCGTTCCGGCGCCCGGACTGCGGGAGGCGCGCTCCTCCTCCTCCATGCAGCGGATCGGCGAGATCCTCGTCGGCGCGGGCGTGATCACGGTCGAGACGCGCAACCGCGTCCTCGAGTACCAGGAGTGGAACCACGTCAGCTTCGGGACGGCGCTCCTGGAGTCGGGCGCCCTGCCCGAGCCGCTCTTCCTGCGGGCGCTCTCCGTCCAGTACTCCGTCCCCGCCGCGTCCGCGGCGGACCTCGAGTCGATCCCGCCGGAGGTCCTGGCGCTCGTCAAGCGGCGCGTCGCGGACCGGTCTTCCGTCGTCCCGCTGCGCAAGGTCGGCAGGACCCTTCACCTCGCGATGGTGAGGCCCAACGACCAGGTCGCGATCCGGTCGGTCTCGCTTCTCACGGGCCTCACCGTGGTGCCGCACGTCGCGATCGCGTTCCGGCTCGCCCTCGCCATCGAGAAGCACTACGGCATCCCCGCGGCGGCGCACTACAGGGCCGTCGCCGAGGCCCTCGACGCGAGGTCGCGGGCGGCCGGGAGGCGCGGCGAGGCCGGCGACGTGAAGACGGGGCCCATCGCACCGAGGACCTCGCCCGAGACCCGGAGCCCGGCGCCGCCGCCGTCGGCGCCCGTGCCCTGGGGACGGCTCATCGAGTCCCTCGCGGGGGCACGGAGCCCGGACGACCTGGCCCGCGCGCTCCTCGACTACCTGCGGGAGGCGGCCGGCCCTTCCGCGCTCTATCTCCGTCGTGGAGACGAAGCCGTGCTCTGGCGGGCCTGGCCCGCGGCGGGCCTTTCCCCCGATCGCCCGATCCCGTTCTCGGAACGCTCGCTTCTCGCCACGCTGCGCGACTCGAACGACCTCTTCACGGGGCCCTGCCCGGACACGGCGGCGGATCGGCGGCTCCTCGCCGCCGTCGGCGAGCGCTTCCCGGCGGACCTCTTCGTCCTGCCGGTCAACCTGAACGGGCGGACTCTCCTCTACGTCGTCGGGCGGTCGGAGCGGGGAGCGCCGCCGCTCGAACGTGCGGCGCTCCGGAGGCTCGCGCGGATCGCGTCGACGGCCCTGGGGCTCGTCGCGCTCCACGGGAGGCTCCGGAGCTTCGGAAGCTGAGCGGCGCCTCCCGCTACGGCGTCGTCGCGCGCTTCAGGCGCTTGCGGATGATCTCCCGCTCGTAGATCAGCTCCTTCGGCATCGTCGCCTGGAACTGCTCGAAGAAGGCGTCCTGGTCGGCGAGCTCCTTCTTCCACTCCTCGTAGTTGATCGTCTGCGCGTCCTCGACGTCCTCGATCGGGACGGCGAGGTCCTTCAGCGGCAGGTCGGCCCACTTCGGCACCCAGCCGATGGCGCTCTCCGAGGCGGCGGCGCGGCCGCGCGCGCGGTCGATGATCCACTTCAGGATCCGCATGTTCTCGCCGAAGCCCGGCCAGAGGAACGAGCCGTCGGGGCCCTTGCGGAACCAGTTCACCATGAAGATCTTCGGGAGGGAGGCGACCTTCCCCTCCATGTTCAGCCAGTGCTCGAAGTAGCGCCCCATGTCGTAGCCGCAGAAGGGGAGCATCGCCATCGGGTCGCGCCTCACGACGCCTTCCTTCCCGACGGCCGCGGCGGTCGTCTCGGAGCCCATCGTCGCCCCGAGGTAGACGCCGTGCGTCCAGTTGAAGCCCTGCAGGACGAGCGGCACCGTCGTCGAGCGCCGGCCGCCGAAGATGATCGCGGAGATCGGAACGCCGTTGCGGTCGTTCACGCGAGGCGAGAGCGCCGGGTTGTTCGTCGCGGGGGCGGTGAAGCGGCTGTTGGGGTGGGCCGCCTTCTCCGTCGAGCCGCGCTGCCACGGCCGGCCGCGCCAGTCGACGAGCTCCTCGGGCGGCGTGCTGTCCTTCCCCTCCCACCAGACGTCGCCGTCGGGCGTCATCGCGACGTTCGTGTAGAGCGTGTCGCGCTTGATCGACTCCATCGCGTTCGGGTTCGTCGCGTAGTTCGTGCCGGGCGCGACGCCGAAGTAGCCCGCCTCGGGGTTGATCGCCCAGAGGCGCCCGTCGGCCCCGGGGCGCATCCAGCAGATGTCGTCGCCGACCGTCCAGACCTTCCAGCCGTCGAAGCCGCGCGGCGGGATGAGCATCGAGAAGTTCGTCTTGCCGCAGGCCGAGGGGAACGCCGCGGCGACGTACGTCGTCTCGCCCGAGGGCTCCTCGACGCCCATGATGAGCATGTGCTCGGCCATCCAGCCCTCCTGGCGGCCGAGGTAGGAGCCGATCCGGAGCGCGAGGCACTTCTTGCCGAGCAGGACGTTCCCGCCGTAGCCCGAGCCGATCGACCAGATCGTGTTGTCCTCGGGGAAGTGGCAGATGAAGCGCCGCTCCGGGTTCAGGTCGAGCATCGAGTGGAGGCCGCGGTTGAAGTCGGGCGCGTCGCCGAGCATCCGGAGCGCGCGCGTCCCCATGCGCGTCATGATCCGCATGTTGAGCGCGACGTAGACGCTGTCCGTCAGCTCGACTCCGACCTTGGCCATCGGCGAGCCGATCGGGCCCATGACGTAGGGGACGACGTACATCGTCCGCCCCTTCATCGAGCCGTCGAAGAGCTGCCCGAGCTTGTTGTACGCCTCGTCCGGCGCCATCCAGTTGTTGTTCGGCCCCGCCTCCTCCTTCGTCTTCGTGCAGATGAAGGTCAGGTGCTCGACGCGGGCGACGTCGGCCGGGTCGGAGCGGTGCAGGTAGCAGCCGGGCAGCTTCTCCTGGTTGAGCGGAATCAGGACGTTCGTCCTCACGGCGAGCGCCGTCAGCCGCTCCTTCTCCTCCTCCGACCCGTCGCACCAGACGACGTGGTCGGGCTTGCAGAGGCGTGCGCACTCCTCGACCCAGGCGAGGAGGTGCGGGTTGGCGGAAAGGGCCTTGCCGACGGCGGCCTCGGTGGAAGCGCTCATAGAGAACTCTCCTCCTCCTCGCGGGGGACGACCGAATCCGGACCTGACAGGACTCCTATGATAATCGGAGGATGTCCGAACCGGGCCCGCCGCTCTCCCTGAAGCTCCTCGGCCTCTACCCGAAGAAGGCGGGCTCGGCCGCCGTCGGCGCCCTCGCGCAGATGCGCCTCGCGCGCGCCGTCCGCGAGCCGCTCCTCGGGCGCTTCGCGGCGGCCTACGGCGTCGACGTCGGCGAGGCGGAGAAGCCCCTGGCCGACTACGCCTCGTTCCTCGACTTCTTCACCCGGCGGCTGAAGCCGGGCCTCCGCCCGCAGGACGCTCCCGTTCCCGGCGGCCTGAACTCCCCGGTCGACGGGGCGCTCATCGCCTCGGGCCGCGTCGAGGAGGGGACGCTCATCCAGGCCAAGGGGCTCCCGTACCGCCTCGACGAGCTCCTCGCGGGCGACCCGCTCGCCTCCCGCTTCGCCG
>JBDIBE010000035.1:0-15604 GCA_039812785.1 Thermoanaerobaculia bacterium
AGCGCCGCCGAGCCGCACGCGTTCGGGCCGGACGCCGTCCTCCTCCTCGAGGAGCTGGCCCGCGACGTCGGCCTCGCGCTCGATCTCGCCGACGCCGAGGCCCGGCGCACGCGCGCCGAGGCGTCGCTCGCCGAGAGCGAGGCGCGTTACCGCACGCTCTTCGAGGAGAACCCCGCGCCGATGTGGGTCTTCGACGTCGAGACGCTGGGCTTCCTCGCCGTGAACGAGGCCGCGACGACCCTCTACGGCTGGTCCCGGGAGGAGTTCCTCGGCCTCTCGCTCCGGGAGATCCGTCCGCCGGCGGAGGTCTCCGCACTCGAGGCGGACGTCCTCGTCCCGCGCACGGGCGTCCGGAGGTCCGGTCCGTGGCGCCACAGGCGCAGGGACGGCTCGGAGATCCGGGTCGAGATCGCCACATACGATGTCGAATTCGACGGGCGCCCGGCGCGCCTCGCGCTCGTGAACGACCTGACGGCGAGGCTGCGGGCCGAGGAGAAGCTCAGGGCCTTCTTCGAGGCCGGGATGTTCGGCGCCCTCTTCGCGGACGTCCACGGGAACGTCCTCGCGGCCAACGACGAGTACCTCCGGATCGTCGGCTTCTCGAGAAAGGACCTCGAGAGCGGCGCCCTGAAGTGGACCGACATCACGCCTCCCGAGTGGCTCGGGGTCGACGCCGAACGGATCGCGGAGGCGAAGCGCCGCGGGGTCTGCACTCCCTACGAGAAGGAGTACCGCCGCAAGGACGGCTCGCGCGTCCCGGTCCTCGTCGGGTACGCCCTCGTCGGGGAGGAGCGGGAGGAGTCCGTCGCCTTCGTCCTCGACCTCTCGCAGCGGAAGGCGGCCGAGGCCCGCCTCGCGGAGACGACGCAGCTCCTCCAGGCGGTCGTCGAGGGCTCCCCGGCCCCCATCCTCACGCTGGACCGCGAGGGGCGCGTGACCTCGTGGAACCCGGCGGCCGAGGCGGTCTTCGGGTGGACGGAGGCGGAGGCGATCGGCGAGGCGCTCCCGATCGTCCCGCCGGAGGCGGGCGGGGAGTTCCGCTCGTTCCTCGAAGCCATCCTCTCCGGCCAGTCCTTCGCGGGCCGCGAGGTCCGGAGGCGCCGGAAGGACGGCACCCCCGTCGACGTCTCCCTCGCCGCCGCACCGCTGAGGAGCGCGGGCGGGCCCGTCGAGGGGGTCGTGGGGATCCTCCTCGACGTTTCCGCGCGGCTCCGCGCGGAGGCGGAGGTCCGCCGCCTGAACGGGGAGCTCGAGCAGAGGGTCGAGCAGCGGACGGCCGAGCTCGTCGCCAAGACGCGGGAGCTCGAGAGCTTCGCCTACTCGGTCTCCCACGACCTCCGGGCGCCCCTGCGCGCCATCGACGGATTCTCGAGGATCCTCGAGGAGGACCACGCCGCGCAGCTCGACGACGAGGGGCTGCGGCTGCTCGGCGTCGTCCGGTCGAACGCGCGCCGCATGGGCCAGCTCATCGACGACCTCCTCGCCTTCTCGAGGGCGGGGCGCCACGAGCTGCGGCGCGGCCGCGTCGACGTCGCCGAGCTCGTGCGGTCGGTCCTGGCCGAGGTGCTGCCGCCTGAGGAGGCGGGGCGGAGCGACGTCTCCGTCGGCGAGCTTCCCTTCGCCGAGGCGGACCCGTCCCTCCTTCGGCAGGTCTTCGTGAACCTGCTCTCCAACGCGGTGAAGTTCAGCGCGACGCGGGCGCGGCGCTCGATCCGCGTCGAGGGCCGTCGCGAGCCGGGGCGGGTGGTCTACGATGTCTCCGACAACGGCGTCGGGTTCGACATGCGGTACGTGGACAAGCTCTTCGGCGTCTTCCAGAGGCTCCACGGGCGAGAGTTCGACGGCACGGGCGTCGGGCTCGCGCTCGTCGAGCGGATCGTCGGAAGGCACGGGGGCACGGTCTCGGGAAGCGGCGAGCCGGGCCGCGGGGCCACGTTCCGGTTCACGCTGCCGGACAGCGGAGGTGAGGGATGACCCAGAACGAACGTGCGGACGTGCTCCTCGTCGAGGACAACCCGGACGACGTCGAGCTGTCGCTTCGGGCCCTGAAGAAGGCCCACCTCGTCAACCCGATCCGGATCGCCCGGGACGGCGCGGAGGCGCTCGACCTCCTCTTCGGAGAGGGGGAATCGCGGACCCCCTGGCTGCCGAGGGTCGTCCTGCTCGACCTCAAGCTGCCTCGCCTGGGCGGCCTGCAGGTCCTCGAGCGGATCCGGGCGGACGCGCGGACGCGGGCCCTGCCCGTGGTGATCCTCACGTCCTCGCGCGAGGAGCCCGACGTGCGGAGAGCGTACGAGCTCGGCGCGAACAGCTACATCGTCAAGCCCGTCGAGTTCGAGAAGTTCGTCGCCGCCGTGGGCGAGGTCGGGCTCTACTGGCTCGTGCTGAACCAGCCGCCCGAGTGAAGGTCGCGTGACGGGCATCGACGCGGCCAGTGAACCCCTCCGGATCCTCGTCCTCGAGGACGTCGCGTCCGACGCCGAGCTCGAGATACGCGAGCTCCGGCGCAACGGCCTCGTCGCCGACTGGACGCGCGTCGAGACGGAGCGCGACTTCCGAAAGGCGCTCGAGGAGTACCGCCCCGACGTCGTCCTCGCGGACTTCTCACTGCCGTCCTGGAACGGGCTCGAAGCGCTCCGGGTCGTCCGCGCCGTCCGGCCGGAGCTCCCGTTCGTCATCGTCACCGGGTCGCTCGACGAGGAGACGGCGGCCGACTGCATCAAGGCGGGCGCCGACGACTACGTCCTGAAGGAGCGCCTCGCCCGCCTCCCGCACGCGGTAAGGGCCGCGAGGGACGTCTGGACGGCCCGCCTCGCCCGCCGTGCCGCCGAGGCCGAGCTGCGGCTCCTGCAGTCCGCCCTCGAGGCGGCCGCGGACGGGGTCGTCATCACGGACGTCGAGGGCTCGATCGCCTGGGTGAACCCGGCCTTCACGAGGATCACGGGCTACGCGCTCGAGGAGGTCCGTGGCCGGAACCCCCGGATGCTGCGCTCCGGGGTCCACCGCGACGCGTTCTACCGGCAGATGTGGGAGACGATCCTCGCCGGCTCGCCGTGGCGGGGCGAGCTCTACAACCGCCGCAAGGACGGCTCCCTCTACGTCGAGGAGATGACGATCACCCCCGTCCGCGCGGCGGGCGGGGCGATCTCGCACTTCGTCGCGATCAAGCAGGACGTGACCGCGCTCAAGCGCCAGGAGGAGGTCATCCAGGACCTCGCGACGCGCGACCTGCTCACGGGCCTTCCGAACCAGGCCGTCCTGCGCGCCGACCTCGAGGAGCGCGTGTCGGGGGCCCGCGAGGAGGGCGCGGACGCCCTCGTGATGATCGACATCGACCGTTTCTCGCTCCTGAACTCGGCGGCCGGCCATCCCGCAGGGGACCGGCTCCTCTCGGAGCTGGCGGAGCGGCTCGCCGTCGCCGCCCCGCCCGGGAGCCGGCTCTACCGGTTCGGGTCCGACGAGTTCGCCGTCCTCCTCCGCGACACGGACCTCGCGCGGGCCGAGACGGCGGGCGAGGCCCTGCGCGGGGCCATCGAGGGACTCCGGTTCCGTACGGACGACTTCGTCTTCGACGTGACGGCGAGCCTCGGCATCGTGCCGATCGTCCCGTCCCGCTCCTCCGCCGCGACGCTCGCGCTCGCCGACGCCGCGCTGCACGAGGCGAAGGAGACGGGGCGGAACCGCTGCGTGACGTGGGCCGAGGATCCCGGCGGACGCAGGCAGCTCGACGAGCTCGGCCGCTGGGCCGCCCGCGTGAGGGACGCCCTCCGCCAGGACCGGCTGCGGCTCCTCGCCCAGCGGATCGTCTCGCTCGACACGGGGGAGACGCAGCACGAGGAGGCCCTCGTCCGGCTCGTCGACGACTCCGGGGGCCTCGTCTCGCCGGGCGCCTTCCTCGCCGCGGCGGAGAAGTTCGGCCTCATGCCGGCGCTCGATCGGTGGGTCGTCTCGAAGGCGGTTCGGATCCTCGAGTCCTCCCCCGGCCGGCGCCTCTTCGTGAACCTCTCCGGGACGAGCCTCGGGGACCGGGCGCTCCTTTCCGAGCTCGAGGCGCTCGTCGCCCGGAGCGGCCTTTCGCCCGGCGCCCTGACCTTCGAGATCACGGAGACCGCCGCGATCGCGGACCTCCCCGGCCTCCAGCGCTGGGCGGCGCGCCTGAAGGAGCTCGGCTGCGGGTTCGCCCTCGACGACTTCGGGACGGGCTTCTCGTCGTTCTCGTACCTGCAGGCGCTCCCCGTCGACCTCGTGAAGATCGACGGCTCCTTCGTCCGCGACCTCGACGCGAACCCGACGAATCGCGCGCTCGTGAACGCGATGGTCGCGGTCTCCCACGCCCTCGGGCGAACCGTCGTCGCCGAGATGGTCGAGCGCGCCCCGGTCGCGGAGATCCTCCGCGACCTCGGCGTCGAGTACGGGCAGGGCTGGTTCTGGGGTCGGCCCGAGCCCATCGAGGGGGACGGGGGGGGCGGATGACGGCCCCCTCGCCGGCGGTGGAGCGGGGCCGGGGGCCCGACGCTCTCCTGCTCGTCGACGACGAAGAGGCTCTCGTCGAGCTGCTCGGCCTCGGCCTCGGCAGGCTCGGATGGCGGGTCTTCGGCTTCGTCGAGCCGGGCGAAGCGCTGGCGGCCTTCCGTGCCGCTCCGGCCGAGTTCGGCGCTGCCGTCTGCGACCTCTCGATGCCGGGCATGAGCGGCGGCGCCCTCGCGCGGGAGATCCTCGCGGTGCGGCCCGGGCTCCCGATCGTTCTCATGTCCGGCTACGCGGGCGACGGCGAGACGGTCCGCGCGAACCTCCCCGCCGTGCGGGGGTTCGTCGAGAAGGGCTCCCGCGTCGAGGAGATCGTCCGCGCGATCGACACCGCCCTCGCGGCTCGTCCTGGCCCGGCGTAGTCCTCCTGCGGCGGGGCCGCGGGGGGATATCATGCGGCCCGGTTCGACGGCATGAGGGACGCGGACGCCTCCACGCGAGGGGAGGGCGGTCCGTTCGGCGCCTCTTCGAGGCCGGGCGGCGAGCGAACGGCGGCTTACCCCGTGCTCGGGATGACGTGCTCGAGCTGCGCGCGGCTCGTCGAGTCGAACGTCGGGAGCCTTCCCGGCGTCCGCTCCGCCCGCGTGAACCTCGCCACCGAGACGCTCCACGTCGAGCTCGACCCCGGCCGCGCGGGAGACGGCGACGTCGCCGCCGCGGTGCGCCGCGCCGGCTACCGCCTCGGCGGCGGGGAGGATCGGCTCGGCGGGGCGGGCGCGGAGAGGGCGCAGGCCTGGCCCCTGGCGGTCGGTCTCGCGCTGACCGTGCCGCTCGTCGTCTACTCGATGGCGCGCGACCTCGGGCTTCCGGCCCTTCCCCACGACCGGGCCGCGATGCTCGCCGCCTCGACGCTCGTCCAGCTCGTCGTCGGCGCGCCCTTCTACCGGCGGGCGTTCCTCGCCCTGCGGGCGGGGACGGCCGGGATGGACCTCCTCGTCGTCCTCGGCTCGACGGTCGCGTGGGGGACGAGCGCGGGCGTCGCGGCCGGCCTCGTTCCCGGCCGCGACGTCTACTTCGAGACGGGCGCCGCGATCGTCACTCTCGTCTCCCTGGGCCGCTTCCTCGAGGCCCGCGCGAAGCGGCGCGCGTCCGAGGCCGTCCGGGCGCTCCTCGACCTGCGCTCGCCCCTCGCGCGGGTCGTACGGGCGGGCGTCGAGGAGGAGGTGGGCGTCGGCGGCGTCGGCGTCGGCGAGCTCGTCGTGGTGCGCCCCGGCGAGAGGGTCCCGCTCGACGGGACCGTGGAGGAAGGGCGGTCGGCGGTCGACGAGTCGATGCTGACCGGCGAATCGAGGCCCGCGCAGAAGGGGCCGGGAGACGAGGCCGTCGGCGGGACGCTGAACCGCGACGGCCTCCTCCGGGTCCGCGTCTCGCGCGTCGGCGCCGACACGGCCCTCGCGAGGATCGTCCGCCTCGTGGAGGAGGCGCAGGCCGGGCGCGCGCCGATCCAGAGGCTCGCCGACGATGTGGGGCGCCACTTCGTCCCGCTCGTCCTCCTCGCCGCTCTCGCGACGTTCCTCGGCTGGGTCTTCGTCGCCCGGATCGAGGCCGCGGGCGCGGCGCTGAACGCGGTGGCGGTCCTCGTCGCGGCCTGCCCCTGCGCGATCGGACTGGCGACGCCGATGGCGATCCTCGTCGGCACGGCGCGCGGGGCCTCGCGCGGGATCCTCTTCCGCTCCGGCGAGGCCCTCGAGAAGGCGGGCCAGGCGACGGTCGTCGTCCTCGACAAGACGGGGACCCTGACGCGGGGCGAGCCCGCGCTGACGGACGTCGTCGCCGCCCGGGCCGGAGACGAGCGCCTCGTCCTCAGGCTCGCGGCCTCTGCGGAGCGCGGCTCGGAGCACCCCGTGGCGCGGGCCGTGACGAGGGCCGCGGAGGAGCGGGGGCTCGAGACCCAGGCGCCCGAGGAGCTTCGCGCGATCCCGGGCGAAGGCGTGCGGGCGCGGGTCGGAGGGCGCGACGTCCTCGTGGGGACCCTCCGCCTCGTGAAGGGGGCGGGGATCGACGCCGGCGGGCTCGAAGCCGCGGTCGAAGGGCTCGAGGAGGAGGGCAAGACGGCCGTGGTCGTCGCCGCGTCGGCCGATCCCGGGGGACGCCTCGAGGCGCTCGGCGTCCTCGCGGCGGCCGACGCGGTGAAGCCCGAGGCCCGCCAGGCGGTGGAGGAGCTGCAGCGCCTCGGCCTCGAGGTCGTCCTCCTGACGGGCGACAACTACGCGACCGCGGAGGCGGTCGCCCGCAAGGTCGGGATCACGCGGGTCCGCGCGGAGGTGCGCCCCGGCGAGAAGGCGGACGTCGTCAGGAACCTGAAGACCGTCGGGGTCCCTCCCGGCGCCCCGGCGCCCGTCGTGGTGATGGTCGGCGACGGGACGAACGACGCCCCCGCGCTCGCGCGGGCCGACGCGGGGATCGCTCTCGGCACCGGCACCGACGTCGCGAAGGAAGCGGCCGGGGTGACGCTCGTCAGCGACGACCTTCGGGGCGTCGGGCGGGCGATCGCCCTCTCCCGCGCGACGCACCAGGCGATCGTGCAGAACCTCGTCTGGGCCCTCTTCTACAACGTGGCGCTCGTCCCGGTCGCCGCCTACGGGCTCCTCAGCCCGATGGCCGCCGCGGGGGCGATGACCTTCAGCTCGCTCTTCGTCGTCCTCGGCTCGCTCCGGCTCCGCCGGGCGCCGCTCGAGGCCTTCGTCCCGCCGAAGAGGCCGCTGCGCCAGGGCCTCGAGCTGCTCCCGAGGGTCCTCGCGCCCGCCGCCGCCCTCGCGACCCTCCTCGTCGTGCCGATGCTCGCGATGGGGGAGGGCGCCGAGATCCGCGGCGTCCTCGCCGGCACGATGACCCCGGGGCTGATGATGGTGATGGCGATCGCGAACGGGCTCATCGCCGTCTCGTACGCCTCCATCCCGGTCTTCCTCGTCGTCTTCAAGGCGCGCCGGAAGGACCTCCCGTTCTCCTGGGTCCTGTTCCTGTTCGGCGCGTTCATCCTGGCCTGCGGGACGACGCACTTCGTCCACGTCGTCGGCCTCTGGCGGCCCGTCGACGCCTGGCAGGCCGCGGTCGACACGGTCTGCGCCCTCGCGTCGGTCGGGACGGCGGTCGTCCTCTGGCCCCTCCTGCCGCGCATCCTCGCGCTCCCGAGCCCGGAGCAGCTCCGCGTCGTCAACCGGGCGCTCGCGGAGGAGAAGGACGCACTCGAGCGGACGCAGGAGGAGCTGCGGAAGGCCTACGCCGAGGTCGAGCGGCGCGTGGAGGTGCGGACGGCCGAGCTCGCGCGCGCGAACGAGGCCCTCGTCGCCGAGGTGCGCGAGAGGGAGCGGACCGAGGAGGAGCTGCGCCGGAGCCGGAACATGCTCGCGCTCGTCATGGACTCGATCCCCCAGGCCGTCTTCTGGAAGGACCCCGCGAGCGTCTATCTCGGCTGCAACAGGCCGATGGCGCTCCGGGCCGGCCTCGACGCCCCGGAGGCGATCTCGGGCCGGACCGACTTCGACCTCCCCTGGACGAGGGAGGAGGCCGAGGCCTACCGGGCCGACGACCGGAAGGTCCTCGAGGAAGGGCGCCCGAGGCTCCGGTACCTCGAGAGCCAGACGGTCGCGGACGGGTCGACGAGGTGGCTCGAGACGTCGAAGGTGCCCCTCCGGAACGGTGCCGGCGAGGCCTGGGGCGTCCTCGGCATCTTCGAGGACGTGACGGAGAGGAGGGACGCGCAGAGCCGCCTCCTCGAGTACCGGAAGGTCATCGAGAGCTCCGCGGACCTGATCGCCCTCGTCGACGTTCACGGACGGGTCGCACTCGCGAACCGGGCCTTCCTCGAGTTCCGCGGGCGGCGCGAGGAGGAGGTCGTCGGGAGGCCGATCGGCGAGGCGCTCGGAGAGGCCGTCCTCGCGCAGCTCGAGGCGCCCCTCCACAGGGCCCTCGCCGGCTCCGAGCAGGCCTTCAGCCTCGCCGCGGAGACGCCGGGAGGGGGGCGCTGCGACTTCTCGGGCCTCTGCACCCCGGTCCTCGAGGAGGGGGCCGTCTCGCGGGTCGCCCTCGTCCTGCGCGACGTCTCCGAGCAGCGGAAGCTCGAGGCCCAGCTCCTCCAGGCCCAGAAGATGGAGGCCGTCGGGCAGCTCGCCGGCGGCGTCGCGCACGACTTCAACAACATCCTCTCGATCATCCTGGGGTACTCCGAGCTCCTCAGGCCGGCCCTCTCCGGCGAACCGAAGCACCTCGAGAGGCTCGAGCAGGTCCTCTCGGCCGCCGACAGGGCCTCGCAGCTGACGCGGGCGCTCCTCGCCTTCAGCCGGAAGCAGGTGATGTCGCCGAAGGACGTCGAGCTCGACGACGTCGTCCGGAGGGTGCAGAAGATGCTCGCCCGCGTCATCGGCGAGGACGTGAAGCTCCGGACGGTCGCGAACGACGCGGGGCTCGTCGTCCACGCGGACGCGGCCCAGCTCGAGCAGGCCCTCCTGAACCTCGCGACGAACGCGCGGGACGCCATGCCCCGCGGAGGCTCCCTGACGGTCGAGACGTCGCGGATGTCGATCGACGACGCGTTCGTCTCGGCGCACGGGTGGGGCTCGCCGGGAATGTACGCGGTCCTCTCCGTCGCGGACACCGGCTGCGGCATGGACGCGGAGACGGTCCAGCGGGTCTTCGAGCCGTTCTTCACGACGAAGGAGCCCGGCAAGGGGACCGGCCTCGGGATGTCGATCGTCTACGGCATCGTGAAGCAGCACCGGGGCTACATGAACGTCTACAGCGAGCCGGGCCACGGGACGACGGTGCGGATCTACCTCCCGCTCGTCGAGGCCGCGCGCCCCGCGCCGGCGGCCTCGCCCGGCCCGGCGCCGGCGCGGGGAGGCAGCGAGACGATCCTCGTCGCCGAGGACGAGGCGAGCGTGCGGGGCCTGATGGCGACGGTGCTCCGCGACGCGGGCTACGAGGTGATCCTCGCCGAGGACGGGCAGGAGGCCGTGGAGAAGCTCGCCGCGAGCGGCGAGCGCGTCCGGCTCGTCCTCCTCGACATGATCATGCCGAGGAAGGGGGGGCGCGAGGCGTACGAGGAGATCCGCGCCCTTCGCCCCGGGGTCCGCGTCCTCTTCTCGAGCGGCTATTCCCCGGACCTCCTCGAGAGCCGGGGCGGGCGCTCCGAGGCGAGGGACCTCCTCACGAAGCCGTTCCAGCCGCAGGAGCTCCTTCGGAGGGTCCGCGAGGCGCTCGACCGGTAGGCGGCCGCCGGCGCGGAGAGGTCAGCCGGCGGGATTCGCCGGCGCCGGGCGGTCCCCGCGGGGAAGCGAGAACGAGAAGGTCGCGCCCTCGCCCTCGCGCCCTTCCGCGGCGACCTCGCCGCCGTGCCGCGCGACGATCCGCTTGACGAGGGCGAGGCCGATCCCGGTCCCCTCGAACTCGCCGGGCGAGTGGAGGCGCTCGAACACGCCGAAGAGCTTGTCCACGTACCTCGGGTCGAAGCCGACGCCGTTGTCGGTCACCCTGTAGACGCTCGACGCCTCTCCGGAGTCGGCCGTCACCTCGATGACGGGCCGCTCCCGGCGCGAGGAGTACTTCACCGCGTTTCCGAGGAGGTTCAGCCAGACCTGGCGCAGGAGCGAGGCGTCCCCCACGGCCGGCGGGAGGGCGGAGATGCGGAAGTCGATCCGCGCGCGCCCCGCCTCGTCGCCCACGATCTCCTCGAAGGCCGACCGCGCCAGGCTCTCCATGTCGACGAGGTCGCGGCGGGGCTCCTGCCGGCCCACGCGGGAGAACCCGAGGAGGGCGTCGATGAGGGCCGACATCCTCCGCGCGTTCGAACGGATGACGTCGAGCCGCCGCCGCAGCTCCGGGGGAAGGTCCCCGGGGGCGTCCTCGAAGATCATCCCGGCGAAGCCCTCGATCGCGCGCAGCGGGGCGCGCAGGTCGTGCGACACGGAGTACGAGAACGCCTCGAGCTCGCGGTTCGCCGCCGCGAGCTGCGCCGTCCGCTCCTCGACGCGCCTCTCGAGCTCCTCGTTCAGGGTGCGGACCTCCGCCTCGGCGCGCATCCGCTCCGACACCTCGTCGAGGTGCTCGAGCGCCCAGGAGACGTCGGCGGCGGTCTCCTCGAGGAGCGCCACCTCGCGCTCGCCGAAGAAGCCGCCCTCCAGGGCGTAGACCGTCAGCGCGCCGATCGGCACGCCCCTGCGCAGGATCGGGAGGGCCGCGGAGGCGCGCCAGGAGGCGAGGGCCGCCCGGCCGCGCCACGGGAGCGTCGACGGGTCGCTCGTGAAGTCGTTGCAGACCTGCGTCCGTCCCTCCCGGATCGCCCGGCCGGTCGGGCCGCGGCCCTCGGGGCAGTCGTCGGCGCGGATCGAGATGCCGTCGAGGTAGCCCGTGTCGTCGCCGTGGCGGGCGACGACGCGGACCCAGGGCGAGGCCCCGTGCCGCAGCCCGACCCAGGCCATGTGGAAGCCGCCGGTCTCGACGAGGATGCGCGTCACCGCGGCGTAGAGGGCGCCGGGGTCGCGGACCCGGACGATCTCCTCGTTGATCTCGATGAGGGCGGAATAGAGCCGCGTGACCCGCTGCACCTCGGCCGCCGCTCGGAGCTCCTCCGTCAGGTCGCGGCAGGCCTTGATCCTCACCGTGCGCCCCTCCCAGGGCACCATGCGCGCGTCGCCCTCGACGGGAAACGTCGACCCGTCGGCGCGGAGCGCCGTCCATCGTTCGCGGCCCGTCGAACCCGAAGCCTGCCGCGCGGAGACGAAGGCGAGCGACTCCGGCGCGACGAGCTCGAGGAAGGGCCGGCCGAGGAGCGCGGCGGGCTCCTGGCCGTGCATCGCGGCGAACCGGGCGTTGCACTCGAGGACCCGCCCCCCGTCGATGAGGACGACGCCCTCGGAGGTCGCCTCGGCGAGGAGCCGGAACCGCCGCTCGGCCTCGAGCCGGCGCTCCTCGGCGCCCTTGCGGTCCTGGACGTCGATCGTGTACCCGGCGAGGAGCGTGCGGCCGGCCATCGGGATCGGGAACTTGATCGTCGTATAGGCCCGCCCTCCCAGCTCCTCGTCGAGCGTCAGGACGCGCCCGCGCGCGACGACCTCCTGGTCGTCGGCGGTGATCTTCGCGGCGAACTCGGGGGGGAAGAGCTCCTCCATCGTCTTCCCGGCCATCTGCGACCCGGGGACCCCGGTCATCCGGTCGTAGTTCTCGCTCGCGAAGAGGACCCGGCTCTCCTTCGGCGAGACGTCCTTGATGAAGGCGTAGATCGGCGAGTGGTGGATGAACCGTGCGAGGAGCTCGCGGCTTGCCCGGATCTCCTCTTCGCCCCGGCGCCGGTCGGTGATGTCCAGGATCCCGCCGACCATCCGCGCGACGGCGCCCGTCTCGTCGAGCTCGAGGTCGCCGACGCCGTGGACCCATCGCGTCTCTCCGTCGGAAGGGCGGACGATGCGGTACTCGCGGTCGAAGAGGCGTCGTCGGCCGAGGACCTCGCCCTGGAAGTACGACTGCATCGCCTCGCGCTCGTCGGGGTGGACGAGCGCGAGCCACCCCCCGACGTCGCGGACGTATCCGGGGCCGATCCCGAAGATGCGGTCGAGGGTCGACGAGCTCGTCCAGGTCCCCGCCCGGGCGTCGAGGCGGTAGGCGCCGAGGCCGGCGAGCTCCTGCACCTGCCGCAGCAGCCGCTCGCTCTCGGCGAGCTCGCGGACGGCCTCCTTTCGGAGCGTGTCGGCGACGATCGTCGAGCGGCTCATGACGAGCTTCCCGGCCTCGTCCCTGACAGCGGTCGCGCTCAGGACGACCGGCAGGAGGGAGCCGTCCCGGCAGACGAGATCGAGGAGGAGGTCCTTGACGACGCCCCGTTCCCTGAAGGCGTGGTAGCTCGCCCGGAAGGCGTCGACGCCGGCGGGCGTGAGGAGGTCGGTGAAGGCCTTGCGGCCGACGATCTCGTCCCGCTCGTAGCCGAGCCAGCGGAGCTCCGTGGCGTTGACCCGGAGGAAGACGCCGTCCGGGTCGAGGCTGTGGTACCCGCAGGGGGCGTTCTCGTAGAGGTCGAGGGCCCCGGCGGCCGCCTGCTCGCGCTCGCGCTCCTCCTCGCGGCGGCGCGTCACGTCGACGACGTGCGAGACGAGGCAGAGGGGCCGGCCGTCCGAGTCCCGGAGGAGGCTCGTCGAGACGTCGCCGTGGACGACCCGTCCTCCCTTCCCGAGGTATCGCTTCTCGAATCGGTCCGAGGGGGCCGCTCCGGAGAGGAGCCTCCCGACGACGGCACGGGAGAGCTCGACGTCCTCCGGGTGCGTGATGGAGGGCCAGTCGACGGCTCCGAGCTCCTCGGGCGTCCAGCCGAGCATCCCTGCGAAGGCGCGGTTGTAACGGAGGAGCCTTCCGTCGAGGGCCGTCACGGCGACCCCGATCGGAGCCTCCGAGAACGCGGCCCGCGCCCAGTCCGGCGCGAGCGGAAGCCCGGCCGCGTCGTGAGCCTCGACCGGCGGAACCCTGGACATCGCGTCCCGTCCTCCCGAGGGAGCCATTCTCGCACCGGCCGCGGCGGGAGCCGCGAAAGCCGCACGGGGCATGGGCGATGACTCCGCCCTCCTGCGCGATCGCGAGAGCCGGACCGGCGCGGTCGGACGGAGGCGGAGGGGCGGGACCGGGTCGTCGTCCTCTGACGAGACCGGCCGGCACCGGCGCGGCGGCGATCGCGGAGAGATATGCTTGAATGGATTAGCCATCGCGGCCGGGGAGGGCCTCAGGTGCGGGAGAGGGACGACTATCTCGCGGCGATCCTCGCGGGAGACCGGGGCTCGGCCCTCCGCATCGCCCACGGCCTGGTCGAAGGTGGCGCCGCGGTCCTCGACGTCTACGCGGACGTCCTCCAGGAGGCGCTCTACGAGGTCGGCCGGCGCTGGGAGTCGCATCGCATCTCCGTCGCCACGGAGCACATCGCGACCGCCGTCACGCAGCTCGTCCTCGCCCGCCTCTACGAGAAGCTGCCTCGCCGCGCGGCCATCCGCGGCCGGGTCGTGCTGACGGGGATCGAAGGAGAGCTCCACCAGATCGGCGGGCAGATGGTCTCCGACGCGCTCGAGACGGACGGGTGGGAGGTCGTCTACCTCGGCACCGACGTCCCGCTTGCGGACGTCGTCGATGCCGTCGCGACGCTCCGCCCCGCGGTCCTCGGCGTCTCGTGCACGATCTCCCGGAACGTCCCGCGAGTCTCCGCGCTCGTCGCGGCCGTGCGGGAATCGCTCGGCGCGCGGGCCCCGAAGGTCCTCGTCGGCGGAGGGGCCTTCCTCCTCTCGCCTCCCGAGGCGGCCAGGGTCGGTGCGGACCTCTTCGCCCCCGACCTCCGCGCCGCGGTCGCCGCGCTTCGCGTCCCGGAGGCGAGCCTTTGATGCGACGGTCTGCGGCGTGAGGGAGGAGGCGCCGACGCGGCCGGGTGCCGACGAGGTCCCGAAGGGCTATCTCGACGCGGAGGGGTCGGTCTTCCTCCTCGAGCTGGACGGCGGCGGGACCGTCGTCGCGGCCAACGCCTTCGTCCGCGAGCTCCTCGGCTTCGACCCGTGCGGCCGGCACTGGCGCGACGTCGTCGTCGATTTCGACGATCTCCTCGACCCCGGGCGCTTTCCCCTCCCGGGCGTGGGAGAGCCGCAGCTCGTCAACGTCCGGACGTTCACGGGGATGCCGCAGACGCTCCTCTGCCGTTCCGTCCCGACGGAGCGCGGGCGCCTCGTCCTCGGGAGCCTCGACGCCCGCGACGTCGAGCGGCTCCGGTTCGAGGTCCTCGGGCTCAACCGCGAGCTCTCCACGCTCGCGCGGTCGCTGCAGCGGGCCCAGGCGGACCTCGAGGAGAAGGTCCGCCTGAGGACGGCCGAGCTCGAGCGGGCGGCGGCGGACCTGCTCGGCTTCTCGTACGCGATGGCGCACGACCTCAAGCAGCCGCTCCGGGCGATGGACGGGTACGCGGCCCTCCTCGCCGAGGAGCTGGCCGGGCGGCTCGGGCCGGCCGAGGAAGGCCTCCTCTCCCGGATCCGTGCCGCGTCGGCGCGCATGACGGCGCTGACGGAGGGGCTCATCGCGATGACCCGGGTCGCCGGCCGCCGGCCCGATCCGCAGCCCCTCGACCTCCGCCCCCTCGCCGACGAGGCCCTCGACCGTCTCCGGGCCTCGGCGCCCGCGCGGCGCGTCACGGTGTCCCTCCCCGAGCGCGCGCTCGTCTTCGCGGACCGCGAGCTGGCGGGCGTCGCGCTCGCGGCGCTCCTCGACAACGCCTGGAAGTTCACCTCGCGGCGCGCCGCCGCCCGGATCGAGGTCGGCCTCGAGCGCTCGGGACGCGAGGACGTCGTGCTCGTGCGCGACGACGGCACGGGCTTCGAGGCCGCGAACGCGGGGCGGCTCTTCGAGCCGTTCCAGCGCTTCCACCGCGCGGACGAGTTCCCCGGCGAAGGGATCGGGCTCGCCCTCGCCGCGCGGGCGATCCGGAGCCACGGGGGACGGATCTGGGCCGACTCGACCCCGGGGCGGGGGGCGACGTTCCGCTTCAGCCTCCCCGTGGCGGGCCCCTCGAACGCCGGCCCGGCGGACGACGGAGCGGCCCGGAACGCGGTCCCGGAGGCGAGGTGAAGGGCCTTCGGAGTGCGGCCCGCGCCGCCGTCGCCGCCGCGAGCTTCGCCCTCCTCGGGGCCGGCGCCGCGCCCTCGCCCTCCCCGCCGGGGCCGGCGCGTCCGATCGTCGCGGGGAGCGAGATCGACTATCCGCCCTACTGCCTCGTGACGCCCGAGGGGAAGGCCGACGGGTTCTCCGTCGAGCTGCTGCGCGCCGCGGCCGCCGCGGTGGGCCGGGAGGTCACGTATCGCACGGGCATCTGGAGCGACCTGAAGCGGGACCTCGCCGAGGGGCGCCTCGAGGCGCTGCCGCTCGTCGGGCGGACGCCGGAGAGGGAGGCGCTCTACGACTTCACGTTCCCTTACCTCGTCATGCACGGGACGATCTTCGTGCGCCGGAGCGAGGACGCGATCCGGGGAGCGGAGGACCTTCGAGGGCGCGAGGTCGCGGTCCTCAAGGGGGACAACGCGGAGGAGTACCTGCGCCGGTCCGGCCTCGGGGCGCGGATCGTGGCGCTCCC
>JBDIBE010000036.1:0-15019 GCA_039812785.1 Thermoanaerobaculia bacterium
CGTCGTCGGCGTGGGCGGGCCTCACGGCGCGGCGGCCGCCTCCGCGGCGGGGGGAGGGAAGGCTCCCATCCCCCCGAGCTTAGACGACCCGCCCGACCTCACGCCGGGACGGCCGCGCCCGCCGCCCGGCTCCGCCGCGCCTCGAGCCGCTCGCGGAAGCCTTCGAGGAGGACGTAGAAGACGGGCGTCACGAAGAGCGTCAGGAGCTGCGAGAAGAGGAGGCCCCCGACGACGGCGAGGCCGAGCGGCCGGCGCGACTCGGCGCCCGCGCCGAAGCCGAGGGCGATCGGGAGCGTCCCCATGAGCGCCGCCATCGTCGTCATCATGATCGGGCGGAAGCGGACGACGCAGGCGCCGACGATCGCCGACTCCGCGTCCTTGCCGCGCCGGCGCTCCTCGATCGCGAAGTCGACCATCATGATGCCGTTCTTCTTGACGAGGCCGACGAGCATGATGACGCCGACGAAGGCGTAGATCGACAGCTCCGTCCGGAAGACGAGGAGCGTGACGAGCGCGCCGAAGCCGGCGAACGGGAGCGCCGAGAGGATCGTCAGCGGGTGGAGGAAGCTCTCGTAGAGGATCCCGAGGACCATGTAGATGACGACGATCGCGACCGCGAGGAGGAGCCCGAGCCCCTTCAGGGACGACTGGAACGCCTGCGCCGTCCCCATGAAGCTCGTCTTCACCGTCGGCGGGAGCGTCGCGCGCGCGACCCGGTCGACCGCCGACACGGCGTCGCCGATCGAGGCGCCCGGCTTCAGGTTGAAGGAGATCGTCACCGACGGGAGCTGCCCGGCGTGCGTCACCGCGAGCGGCCCGACCCCGGGCTTCAGGCGCGCCACGGACGAGAGGGGGACGAGGACGCCCCGCGCGGATCGGACGTAGAGGAGCGAGAGCGCCGAGGCGTCGAGCTGGGCCTGCGGCTCGACCTCGAGGATGACCGCGTACTGGTTGTTCGGAGCGTAGATCGTCGAGACCTGCCGCGAGCCGTAGGCCGTGTAGAGCGCGTCCTCGATCTTCGCGGCCGTCAGGCCGACCGCCGCGGCGCGGTCGCGGTCGATCTCGACGACGACCTGCGGGTTCTTGATCTGGAGGTCCGAGGTGACGTCCTGGAGGCCCGGCAGCTCGCGGACCTTCCGCTCGAGCTCGGGGGCGACGCGGTAGAGCTCGTCCGTGTCGGGGTCCTGGAGGGTGTACTGGTACTGGCTCTTCGTGAGGGCGCCGCCGATCCGGATCGGGGGCGGGTTCTGGAGGAAGACGCGGATGCCGGGGATCTTCGCGAGCTGCGGCCGGAGGCGCTGGATGACGTCGTCGGGGGACGACGTCCGCTCGCGCCGCGGCTTCAGGCGCGCGAAGACGGTGCCCGTGTTCGCCGCCCCGACGCCGCTCCGCGGGCCGCAGCCCGACATGAAGCCCTCGACGTCCGGGTCCGCCCCGATGACCGCGGCGACGGCCTGCTGGTGCTCGACCATCGCCTCGAACGAGATCCCCTCGGCGGCCTCGGTGAAGCCGAAGACCATGCCGATGTCCTCGCTCGGGAGGAACCCCTTCGGGATCCTCGCGAAGAGGGCGACGGTCGCCGCGAGGACGAGGGCCGAGGCGGCGATCGTCGCCCGCCGGTGCGCGAGGACGGCCCGGAGCCCCCTCTCGTAGACGCGGAGCGTCCCGTCGAAGACGGACTCGAGCGCGTTGTAGAGCCGCCCGTGGCGCGCCTCCCCGGCGTGCGGCTTCAGGAAGCGGCTGCAGAGCATCGGCGTCAGGGAGAGCGAGACGACGCCCGAGACGAGGATCGCGACGCCGATCGTCACCGCGAACTCGCGGAAGAGGCGCCCGACGATCCCGCCCATGAAGAGGACCGGGATGAAGACGGCCGCGAGCGAGACCGTCATCGAGAGGATCGTGAAGCCGACCTCCTTCGACCCGGCGAAGGCGGCCTCCATGACGCCGTGCCCCTCCTCGAGGTGCCGGACGATGTTCTCGAGCATGACGATCGCGTCGTCGACGACGAAGCCGACGGAGAGCGTGAGCGCCATGAGCGAGAGGTTGTCGATCGAGTAGCCGAGGACGTACATGACGGCGAACGTCCCCGCGATCGAGAGCGGGAGGGCGAGGCTCGGGATGACGGTCGCCGAGAGGTTCCGGAGGAAGAGGAAGATGACGAGGACGACGAGGCACAGCGTCAGCAGGAGCGTGAACTTCACGTCGGCCACCGACTCGCGGATCGAGCTCGAGCGGTCGAAGAGGACGTCGAGGCTCGCCGCGGCGGGCAGCTGCGCGCGGAACGACGGGAGGAGCTTCTTGACCTCGTCGACGACCTGGATCGTGTTCGTCCCGGGCTGCTTCTGGACGGCGAGGACGACGGCCCGCCGGCCCGTGTACCAGGCGGCCGCCTTGTCGTTCTCGACGCCGTCGACGGCGACGCCGACGTCGGCGAGCTTCACGGGCGCGCCGTTGCGGTAGGCGACGGCGAGCGGGCCGTAGTCGGCGGCCTTCGTCAGCTGCCCCGTCGCCTCGACCGTGACGGCGGTGTTCCGGCCCCAGAGCGTCCCGGTCGGGATGTTCACGTTCGCGCCGCGGACGGCGTCGGCGACCTCGTCGATGCCGATCCCCTTCGTGGCGAGCGCGCGCGGGTCGACCCGGAGCCGCACGGCGTACTTCTGCGCGCCGAAGACCTGGACCTGCGCGACGCCGGCGACGGTCGAGATCCGCTGCGCCATGTTCGTCTCGGCGTACTCGTCGACGACGGAGAGGGGGAGCGTCGTCGAGCTGAGCGCCATGTAGAGGACCGGCTGGTCGGCCGGGTTCACCTTCTGGTAGGTCGGCGGCGCCGGCATGTCGGCCGGCAGCTGGCGGGAGGCGGCCGTGATCGCGGCCTGGACGTCCTGCGCGGCCGCGTCGAGGCTCCGCTCGAGGCTGAACTGGAGCGTGATCTGCGTCGAGCCGAGGTAGCTCGTCGAGGTCATCGAGTCGAGCCCGGCGATCGTCGTGAACTGCCGCTCGAGGGGCGTCGCGACGGAGGAGGCCATCGTCTCCGGGCTCGCGCCGGGGAGGCGCGCCGTGACCTGGATCGTCGGGAAGTCGACGTTCGGCAGGTCGCTCACCGGCAGGAGCCGGTAGCCCATGATCCCGAAGATCAGGATCGCCGACATGACGAGGGTCGTCATGACCGGCCGGCGGATGAAGATCGCGGAGAGGTTCACGAGCCGGTCCCCGCGCGCGGGGCCTCGCCCCCCTTCGCCCCGCCCTCGCCGAGGACCGTGACGGGGGCGCCCGGGGCGAGGCGGAGCTGGCCGTCGACGACGACCTTCTCTCCCGGCTTCACCCCTCCGTCGAGGACCGAGAGCGACTGCCAGGCCCTCTTCACGACGACGGGGCGGGCCTCGGCCTTCCCGCCCGCGACGACCCAGACGAAGCCCCCCGACTGCCCCGTCTGGACGGCCGCCGTCGGGACGGCGAGGGCGTCGGCCTCCGTCTCGAGGACGAGGGAGACGTTGACGAACTGGCCCGGCCAGAGGGCGCGGTCGCGGTTCGGGAAGAGCGCCTTCAGCTCGATCGTCCCGGTCGTCGCGTCGACCGCGTTGTCGACGAAGGCGAGCTCCCCCTCGTGGGGCGTCCCGCCGGGCGGCGTCGCCGAGACGGCGAGGCGCGCCTTCCGCGCCCGCTCCCTCACGGCGAGGAGCTCCCGCTCGGGGAGCGAAAAGGCGACGCGGATCGGCTCGAGGCGGTTGATCGTCACGAGGGCCCGGTCGTCGCCCGCCTTCACGAGGTTCCCGGCGTGGACGAGGAGGCTCCCCGTGCGGCCCGCGATCGGCGCGGTGACCCGGCAGTAGCCGAGGTTCAGCTTCGCCTGCTCGACGGCCGCCTCGTCCCCCTCGATCGTGGCGGCGAGGGCCTCGGAGTTCGCGCGGGCCTGGTCGAACTGCTCGCGCGTGACGTACTCCTTCGCGACGAGCTCCCTGTACCGCTCGAAGGTCTGGCGCGCCTCCGCGAGGCGGGCGCGGTCGCGCGCGAGGTTCGCCTTCGCCTGCGCGAGGGCGGCCTCGTAGGGGCGCGGGTCGATCGTGAAGAGGAGCTGCCCCGCGGCGACCTCGTCCCCCTCGCGGAAGGCGACCTCGGTCAGGGCGCCGCCGGCCTGCGGCCGCACGGCGACCGTCGAGAGCGCCTCGACGTGGCCGATCGCGGCGACCTCGACCGGGACCGGCCTCCTGGCGGCCTCGGCGACGCGGACCGGGGCGGGGTCCTGCGCGGGCTTCTTCGGGGCTCCGCCGCACGCGGCGAGGAGGGGGAGGGCGAGGGCGGTCGTCGCGACCCGGAGTCTCATGGCGTGTCCTTCTTCAGCTGCGGGATGGGGGCGAGGCCGAGCGCGCCGGTGTCGTGCGCGAGCTGCGCGAGCGCGACGAGGAACGAGGCGCGGGCCTGGACGTCGGTGGCGCGGGCGCTCGCGAGCGACGACTCGGCGGCGAGGAGGTCGAGGATGCCGCCGACGCCCGCCTTGTAGCGGCCGAGCGTGACCTGCTCGCTCTCCGTCGCGCTCGCGAGGAGGTCCTTGGCGGCGCGGATCCTCTCCGCGGCGGTCTTCACCGTGGCGTAGCCCGCCCAGACCTGGTAGATCGCCTGCTGCGCGAGGACGTCCGTCGCCGCGTCCGCCGCGGCGGCGTCCTCCTCGGCCTTCCTGCGGTCGTAGGCCTTCTGGAAGCCGTTGAAGACGGGCCAGCGGACGGCGATCCCCGCCGACCAGTTGTCGCCGAACGGCACGACGCCCTCGGGGCTCTCGAAGTACGTCCGCGCGAACGTCCCCGCGCCGACGAGGCTCGGGAGGGCGCTCGAGCGGACGGAGGCCGCCTTCGCCCGCGCGGCGAGCCCGCGCGAGCGCGCCGCGGCGAGGTCGGGGCGCCGCCGCTGGGCTTCCGCGATGAGCTGCTCGACCGTCGGCGTCGCCCCCTCGAGGCGGAGGCCGTCGGGGAGCTCGCTCACGTCGACGGGGAGGTTCGCCGGGACGCCGAGGGCCGTGGCGAGGGCGCCGCGCGTCGTCTCGATGAGGCCGCGCGCCGTCTCGCGCTCGAGCGTCCGCTGGGAGAGGCTCGTCTTCGCCTGGAGGACGTCGGCGACCGTGGCGACGCCGGCGCGGCGCCGCTCCTCGGCGGCCGCGAGGTTCTCCTCGGCCTGCTTCAGGCTCGACTCCGTCGCCGAAAGGAGCGCCTTGGCCCCCTGGTACTGGTAGTAGGCCGCCTGCACGGAGAGGACGACGTCGGAGACCGCCTGGTTGTGGAGCCACCCGGCCGCGAAGAGGGCCTGCCTCTTCTCCTCGACGTCGGCCGAGCGCCCGCCGAAGTCGAGGAGCGTCCAGCCGAGCGCCGCCGTCGGGCCCCACGTCGTCTGGAGGACCTCGATGCGCCCGCCCTGGGAGACCTGGTTCTGCCGGAGGACGTTCGCGCCGAGGTCGACCTGAGGCCAGTACGCGCCCTTCCTGCTGCCCACGTCGGCCGCGGCGCTCCGCGTCAGGAGCCAGCTCCTCCGCGTGACGGGGCTCGTCGAGAGGGCGACGTCGACCGCCTCGTCGAGCGAGATGGTGCGCCTGCCGTCGAGGAGGTCCGCCGGGATCCCGGCGGGGGCCGCCGGCGCGACGACCACCGGGACGGCCTCCTTCGGAGGCGTCCAGGCGTCCGCGGGGCGCGGCGGCACGGAGGCCGCGACGAAGCGCGCGGGCCGCGTCGAGTCGCAGGCCGCGAGCGTCGCCGCGAGAGCGGCCGCCACGGCCGCGGCGGTGAGGGACTTCATGGGGCCTCCTTGGCGCCGACCCCCCGGAGGAAGACGGCGAGGATCTCCTGCGCGAGGCCGTCGACCTGGTCGCCGGGGCGGCGAAAGACGACGGCGGAGCGGAGCATTCCGATCAGGAACTGGGCGGCGAGGTGCGGGTCGTGCGGGCGGAGCTCCCCGGACTCGAGGCCGCTCCGGAGCGTCTCCTCGAGGAGGGCGTGGAAGCGGTTCCGTCGGGCGCGGAGCTCCCGGCGCGCCCGGCCGGCCGAGCGGCCGAGGCCCTGCACCGTGTGGAAGAGGGTGCTCCGCGTCCAGAACGCCCGGAGCATCTCCCGGCAGAGGCGCGCGAGCCGCTCCTTCGCCCCGGAGGGCTCCGCGGCGATGCCGGCGACCGCCGCCTCGAGCTCGTCGAAGCCCCGGAGGAGGACGGCCGAGTAGAGCTCCTCCTTCGTCGGGAAGTGGCGGTAGATCGTCCCCTTCCCCACTCCCGCGAGGGAGGCGATCTCGTCCGTCAGGACCTCGTCGTACTCGCGCTTCACGAACGCGGACTCCGCCGCGTCGAGGATCGCCTTCCGCTTCGCTTCCGACTTCGTCCGGGCCATGCGCCCTCCCCGGGTACGATAACGGAACGGACTGGTCCGTTCCGTTATCGATGATACGGGAGGGGCCCCGGAGGGTTCTCCCCGGCCGGGAGGCGGCCTTCCCCCTCCGACACCGGGCCGCGTGAGCCTGCGCCCCGGACCGTGGAGCGCCGTGACGCGCGGCGGCCCGTCTAGCGCGGGGGGGCGGCGCGCGAGCCCGCCCCCGCGGCGGCGAGGAGCGCGGAGACGGCGGCGAAGGCCGCGCCCGCGGCGTAGGCCCTCCGGACCCCGGCGGCGAATTCCGCCGCCGTCCCCGAGTCGAGCGCGCCGCCGCGGAGCGCCGCGGCCGGGACGAAGGCGTAGAGGACGGCCCCGGCCGCGGCGACGCCGAGGACCATGCCGAGCGTCCGCGCCGTCCCGAGGAGGCTCCCGACGACGCCGAGGTGGGCGCGCGGCGCGCTTCCCATCACCGCGCTGTTGTTCGGCGACTGGAAGAGCCCCGTGCCGACGCCGAAGAGGGCGAGCCGCCACGCCACGTCGGCCGGCCCCGCGCCGGAAGGCATCGTCGCGAGGAGCGCGCAGGCGGCGGCCGAGACGGCCGCGCCGGCCGTCGCCGGCAGGACCGAGCCGACGCGGTCGGAGAGCGCCCCCGCCGACGGCGCGACGGAGAGGACCGCGAGGGGGAACGCCGTCAGGACGAGGCCGACGCGCCCGGGCCCCTCGCCGAGGACGCGCGCGAGGAGGAAGGGCGTCAGGAAGACGACGACGTACTGCGCCATGAAGTTCAGGACCGCCGCCGCGGCGCCGAGGGAGACGGGCCGGTGCGAGAGGAGGGAGAGGGCGAGCATCGGCTCGGCGGCGCGCCGCTCGAGGACGAGGAAGGCCGCTCCGGACGCGAGGGCCGCGGCGAGGAGCGCGGCCGACCGCGCCGAGAGCCCCTCGCGCTGCGCGAGGTTCACGAAGAGGAGGAGGGAGCCGAGGGCGAGGAGCGCCGTCGCGGCTCCCGGCAGGTCGAGGCGCCCCGGACGCACCGGCACCTCGGGGAGGACGCGCCGGCCGACGGCCCAGGCAGCGAGGCCGAGCGGGAGATTGACGAGGAACGCCGCGCGCCAGCCGACCGTCGCGGCGAGGAGCCCTCCGAGGCTCGGCCCGACGGCGAGGCCGACCGAGATGCTCGCCGCGTAGAGGCCGATCGCCCGTCCCCGCTCGGCCGGCGGGAACGTCGCCGTCAGGATCGCGAGCGGGACGGACATCATCGACGCCGCGGCGATCCCCTGGAGGGCACGGAAGGCGACGAGCGCCTCGACCGTCGGCGCCGCCGCGCAGAGGGCCGAGGCCGCGACGAAGCCGAGCTGCCCCGCGAGGAAGACCTTCCGGTGCCCGCGCAGGTCGCCGAGCCGCCCGAAGGCGAGGACGAGGCTCCCGCTCGCGAGGAGGTAGGCCATCGGGACCCACTGGACGGCCGCGAGGCTCGCCGAGAAGCCCTTCGCGAGGGTCGGCAGGACGACGTTGACGATGCTCGCGTCGATCGGCCCGAGGACCGCCCCCGCCATCACCGCCGCGAGGACCCGTGTGCGGCCCGCCGCGGCCGGGTCGGCGCTCACCGCGCCGGCCGCTCGTCGCGGAGGGCGGCGACGGCCTCGAGCGGGAAGCGCCGCCCGGCGAGCCAGTCGTCGATGCAGCGGAGGACGACGCCCGACCGGGGCCTCCCGGCGGCGATCTCGTCCCGGGTGAGCCAGCGGCAGGCGAGGATCTCGTCCTCGTGGAGCGGCTTCGCCTCCCTCCCGTCGGGCACCGTCCCGGCGAAGGCGAGGCGGCAGTAGTCGCGCCCGTCGCGCGCGCGGAGCGGGTAGACGCCGAGGAAGGCCGTCGGCGTGAACGGCAGCCCCGTCTCCTCGAGCGTCTCGCGGACGACCGCGTCGAGGATCGCCTCGCCCGGGTCGACGTGCCCCGCGGGCTGGTTCCAGACGACCTCGGAAAGGCCGGGGGGCTTCTCCTCGACGACGAGGAACCGCCCGTCCCGCTCGACGACCGCCGCGACCGTCAGGCGCCAGCTCACTTCGGCCCCTGGATCCACCCGCGCCGCCTCATCCAGAAGAGCATCCCGCCCGAGACCGCGGCGCAGAGCACCCAGAAGAGCGGGTAGGTCCACCACGCCTCGAGCTCGGGCATGTGCCGGAAGTTCATCCCGTAGACGCCCGCGAGGAAGGTGATCGGGATGAAGATCGTCCCGACGACCGTCAGGACCTTCATCACCTCGTTCATCCGGTTGCTCGTCGCCGTCATGAAGGTCTCCTGGACCGACGCGACGACCTCGCGGTAGGCCTCGATCATCTCGATGACCTGGACGATGTGGTCCTGCACGTCGCGGAGGTACGTCCGCGTCGTGTCCGTCATGCACTCGTGCGGCTCGCGCTGGAGCGAGGCGATCACCTCGCGCATCGGCCAGGCCGCGCGCCGGAGGACGAGGAGCTCGCGCCGGAGCGCGTGGACGCGCGTGATCGCGTCGCGCGTGGGGTTCTCGAGGACCTCGTCCTCGAGCTGCTCGAGCCGCTCGCCGATCTCCTCGAGGAGCGGGAACCAGCGGTCGACGATCGCGTCGAGGAGCGTGTAGAGGAGGTAGCTCGCGTCGTGCTCGCGCACGCGCGCCCCGGCCTTCTCGAGCCGGCGCCGCGCGGGGGCCCAGAGCCCCTCGTCGCGCCCCTCGCGGAACGTCAGGACGGTGGCGTGCCCCACGAAGAAGCTGACCTGCTCCTCCGCGAGCGCGCCATCCGCGAGGCCGAGGACGCGCGCGATGACGAAGAGCCGGGCCTGGTACTCGCCCTGCGCGGAATAGGCCTCGCACTTCGGCCTCTGGGGCACGTGGAGGACGTCCTCGACGGCGAGCGGGTGGAGGCGGTACTTGCGGGCGAGCGCCTCGATCGCGCCGAGGTCGGAGAGCCCGCCGACGTCGATCCAGCGGACGGCGGACCACTCCGGGCGGTGCCCGTCGAGGAAGGCCGGCACGTCGTCGACCTCGCGGGCCTCCACCTGCGTCGGGCTGAAGTCGACGCAGGAGACCCGGGCGGCCCCCGGCGTGCTCGGGAGCCGGGCGAGGTCCTCCGGCTCGAGGCCCGGCCGCGCCCCGGGCGTCCCGTCGAAGCGCGACGGGAACTTCAGGCGCAGGTCGGGCCCGGAGGCGTCGGGCGGTACCGGAGGATTCATCGGGACGCGGTGATGCTACCCCCCGCGGCGTGGAAGAGCCGGCTCGCCGGGACGGGCGAAAGAGGCGTTCCCGGCCCGTCCATCGAGAGACCGAGGCCGGCGACGAAGCTCCGCTGGAAGTAGCGCACCTCGATCGCGTGGAGGCCCGGAGCGAGCGCCGCGGCGCCCTTCCGGCTCAGGTAGTCCGTCGGCTCGTTCTTCACGACGCTCGCCCCGTCGACGAGGAGCTCGGCGCCGTCCTCGGCCCGGAGCGAGAAGGTCGTCAGGCCGCCGCCCGCGACGTCGAGATACCCCTCGCAGGCGAGGCCGTACTTCTCGGCCGGAAGGCCCGGCGTCAGCGCCACGGTCGGGAGGACGATCGATCGGGCAGGCTTCAGCGGGCCGAAGTCGGGGAGCTTCCTCCACTCCCCCTCGTAGAGGCGGCAGGAGAGGCCCGGCGCGAGGGACTCCTTCGAAACGCCCGCCGCGGGGCGCGGCTCGAGCCGCGTGAACGACGCCTCGGCGACGAAGCGGTCGTCGTACCCCTTCGCCACGGCGCGCGCCTTCACGGTCGCGCTCCTCTCGAGAACGATCGGCCCCGGGTAGACCGGCGAGGCCGCGGTCGGCGCGGAGCCGTCGAGCGTGTAGCGGATCGTCGCGCCCGGCGTCGGGGAGGTGAGGACGACCTCCGTCCTTCCGACGAACGACGCTGCGGGCGTCTCGAAGTGGACGACGGCGGCCTTCGCCGGCTCGAAAAGCGGGAAGGCGCGGACGACGTCGTCGTTCGGGTCGGAGGCCGCCGTCGCGGCGAGGATCCGGACCCGCTCGTCGGCCGGGAGCGTCACCTCCCTCGCCCCCTTCGGCAGGTCGAGCCGAAGGCGGAAGAGGCTCGACAGGACGTACGCCTCGTTCTCGCCGCGCGCGCCGTGGCGGTGGGTCAGGACACGGGCGAGCGGCGTCTCCTTCTCGTAGGCCGGCGCGATCCGGTCGGCGTCGTCGACGCGCACCCCGCCGACGACGCGGCCGTACCACTGCCCGACGGGCTCGGCCCAGTCGGGAACCGTGAGCGTCACCGGAGCGCCGTCGACCTCGAAGCGGGCGGCGCGGTCGCCGCCGACGGCGGCGGCGACGAGGTAGAGCGCGTCGTGCCCGCCCGGAGGGATCGCGAGCTTCTGCCCGCGCGCGGCGAGGACGTTCTTCCTCCCCGGCTCCTGCGGCCCGGTCCGGAACGGGATCCCAGCCGAGACGAACGACTCCGGGAGGAGCTCGCCCGCGAGGCTCCGGCCACGGCCGTCGAAGTCGCCGTCCTTCCGCGCCGCGTCGCGGCTGATCCCGTCGAGGTCGTACGGGAGGTCGAGCGGCGCCGCAGCAATCGTCTTCGGGGCAGAGGCCGCCGGCGCAGGGCCCGACGGCGCGAGGCGGAGGGCGAGAGTCCGCGGGCGGTACGGAACGAAGGAGAGGACGACGCTCCCGTCGCGCAGCGCGGGTGCGGGCGCCGCCGTCTCCGGGAGGAAGCCGCCCGTGCCGGCGACGTCCGGCGCTTCCTCGGCGCCGTTGACCTCGCGGACGGCGACGATGGCGCGCGCGAGCTTCAGGACCACGCCGTCGACCGGCCGCCCCGAGAGCTCCTGGAGGCGGACGACGACCTCGTCGCTCTCCTCGGCCTCCTTCAGCGCTCGGACCGCGACGGGCGGGACGCCGCCCGGCCCCTCGAGGCGGAGGAACGACCATGCCTTGCCGAGCGCCCCCCCGTGGGGCGGCGCCTGGAAGGCGAGGAGCGGCTGGTTCAGCCTCTCGGCGGCGCGCGCGGCGCCGCCGCCGCGGACGTCGCCCGGGAGGCCCGCGACCGCCGTGACGACGCGGTGGCGGCCGAGGTCGTTCGCCCCCTGGTCCGCGAGCCAGTCCCAGCTCGGGACGACGCGGGGCGTGTGGACGAGCGAGAGGCGGAGGGTCTTCTCGTCGGGGCGGTCCCAGCCGTAGCGGCTGTCGTTCAGGACGGCGACGCCGAAGGCGCCCGAGGCGTCGGTGAGGCCGGCCCACTGCTGCGCCGGCACCTCGTAGAGGTTCGGACGGTTCGTGCCGCGCTCGACCGTCCCGAGGCCGAGGTCGTAGACCGCCTTCGTCGCGGACGCGGCGAGCGGGAACGCCTGCTTGAGGAGCGTCCCCTTCGTCCGCCAGTCGACGTCGGTCACGATCTCGAGGCGATCCCCCGCCTCGCCCGCCGCGAGCCGGAGCGTCTGCGTGAACGTCGAGCCCGCCGCCTGCCGCACGACCTCGAGCGCCACGCGCGCGGGCCCTTCCTCGACGACGCGGGCCTTCGCCGGCCCGCCGACGACCTCGCGCGGAGGCTTCGAGAGCGCCGAGTACTCGACCTCCCAGGCGGACCACTTCCGCGGCTCGTCCTCGAAGAGCTGGAGGGCGAGCGGCGCCGAGAGGAGCTCCTTCCCGAGCTTCCTGTCGAAGACCGAGGCGACGTTCCCCGCAGCGTCGAGCGCCACCTTCAGGCGGGCGTTCTCGAGCCCCGACGGCGAGACCTTCATCGGACCCGGGGCGGGCCGCGCCGTGGCGGGCGCGACGGAGAAGACCGTCGCGCTGACGGGAGCGACGCGGGCCAGGAAGACGACCGTCGCCTCCTTCCCGCTCCTCGCGACGACCTGCGCGGCGACCTCGCGCGCGTCGGGGCCCGTGACGCGGACGGCCTCCGGCGCCTCGCCCGGGAACTTCACGGTCGCCTCGACGACGTCCTCCCGCTCCGAGGCGAGCGGGTTCCAGACGACGAGCGGGACTCCTTCGCCCCGCGTGTCGAGCGAGCGGGCGACGCCGCCGATCGAGGTCCCGAGGACGTCGGCGAGCTGGGAGGAGGCGATCGTCTCGTCGTTCCAGGAGATCGCGTAGGCCTCGGGGATGCTCGTCCCCGTGAGGTCGTCGTGGAACTGGTGCCAGAGGAAGCGCGTCCACGCCTCGCGGAGAGCCTCCCTGGGGTACGGCGCGGCCCCGAGGCCGTCCGCGGCGACCGCGGCCGCCTCGGCGGCGAAGGCGAGGCGCTCGTTCCTCCGGTTGTACGACTTCATCGCGGCCTGCGACGTGTAGCAGCCCGCGCCGTGGGAGGTGAGGAGGAGCTCGCCGCGGTAGCGCGGCAGGCGCGCCGCCTCGGCGGGCGAGAGGCGCGCGGCGAGGTCGCGCGCGAGCTGGTCGGGCGGCACGCTCCTCACCTTCAGGGGCCCTGGACCCGCGAGGCTCTCCTCGAGCCGCGCGACGGACGATTCGAGCGGCGGGACCCCGACGTCGCCCGTCCCGAAGTAGCGCATCGCCACGGGCTGTCCCGAGAGCGCGGCCTGCCGGTCGATCGTGGCGTAGACGTCGGGGTCGAGCGTCAGGTTCCCCTTCAGCTCCGAGGCGTAGTCGCCCGGGTTGATCGAGGCGAGGAGGCGCGAGCCGTCCACCCCCTCCCACAGCCCGACGTCGAACGGGATCTTCATCGCGGCGCCCCACGTCAGCTTCTGCGTCGAGAAGGCGAGGAGGCCGCAGTGGGCCGCCACGGACGGGAGCGAGTACGAGAAGCCGAAGCAGTCGGGGAGGAAGACGTCGCGCGAGGTCGCGCCGAGCTCGCGGCGGAAGAAGCCGTTGCCGTAGAGCGCCTGGCGGACGAGCGACTCGGAGGAGGGGACGTGCGTGTCGACGGCGTCCCACCAGCTCCCGGCGACCCTCCAGCGCCCCGCCTTCGCGTACGCCCTCAGCCGCTCGAACTCGGCCGGGTAGTACTCCTTCATCAGGGAGTAGTGGAACGCCCCCTCGAAGGTGAAGACGTAGCCCGGGTGCCTCTCGAAGAGGGCGAAGTTCCCGCGCATCGTCTCGGGGAGGAAGTCGTCGATCGTGTCGCGCACCGTCCAGCGCCACTGGGTGTCGAGGTGCGCCGTGGCGACGACCTGGAGCTCGGGCGCGGGAGCGTCGGCCGAGAAGGCGGGCAGCGGCGCCGCCAGGAGCAGCGCCAGAAGGACGGGGGCTCGGTGCATCGTCAGCCTCCGGGGGTCGTCTTCGGTTCGGGGCCGGGGGCGGCCGCCTCGGCGAGGAGGGCCGCGAGCGCGGCGTCGTCTCCCGCCCCGAGGAGGCGCGCGCGGACGTCGTCGTCGCAGAGGCGCCTCGAGAGCGCCGCGATCGTCCGGAGGTGGCGCGCCGCCGCCGCCCCGGGCCGGACGGCGAGGAGGATCGCGAGCTCGACCGGCTCGCCCCCTTCCCCCCACGGAACGGGGGGCGAGAGGCGGACCGCCGCGACGGAGTCGGTCCTCACGTGCGGCGAGACGCAGTGCGGAATGGCGATCCCCTCGCCGACGGCCGTGGAGGCCGTCTCCTCGCGGGCCCAGATCGCGTCCTCGACCCGGTCGGCGTCGTCGACGCGCGCCGTCAGGTGGAGGAGGTCGGCGAGCTCGCGGATCGCCTCGTCGCGGCCCCGGCTCGTCGAGGCGACGCGGACCGTCCCCGCGTCGACGAGCGTGCGGGCCGCGGGGACCCGCTCGATGAGGAGCGCCTCGACCTCGCCCGCCGTCGGCTTCGCGAGCGCCTCGACGACGAGGTGCCGCGCGGCGGCGGAGCGCGTCCGCCGGAAGGCCGCCTTGGCCTGGAGGACCCGCGGCGGCGAGACGCTCACCTCGTCGAAGCCGAGGCCGAGGAGGAGCGGCGCCGCGAGCGGGTGGCCGCCGAGCTCGCCGCAGAGGCCGATCCACTTCCCCGCCTCGTGCGCCCCCTCCACGGCCGCCTCGAGGAGCTTCAGGAAGGCCGGGTGGAACGGGCTCCCGAGGTGGGCGAGGCGCGTGTCCTCGCGGTCGACGGCGAAGAGGTACTGGGCGAGGTCGTTCGAGCCGACGCTGAAGAAGTCGACCTCGCGCGCGATCGCGGAGACCGAGATCACGGCCGACGGGATCTCGAGCATCACGCCGACCTCGACGGCCGGGTCGTGCTCGACGCCGTCCGCCGCGAGCTTCGCCGCGACCTTCCCGACGAGGGCGCGCATCTCGCGCGCCTCCTCGGGCGTCGCGACCATCGGGAACATCACCTTCACCGGACCGACGGCCGCCGCGCGGAGGATCGCGCGGAGCTGCCGCTCGACGAGGTCGGCGTGCGCGGCGTACATCCGGATCGCCCGGTAGCCGAGCGCCGGGTTCCTCTCCTGCGGGAGGCGCAGCCAGGCGAGCGGCTTGTCGCCCCCGATGTCGAGGGTCCTCACGATGACCGGGCGCCCTGCCGCGAGGCGCGCCGTCTCGGCGAGGATCGCGTACTGCTCCTCCTCGGTCGGCGGCTCCTCGCGGTCGAGGAACATCAGCTCCGTCCGGAAGAGGCCGATCCCTTCCGCCCCGTGCTCGAAGGCCGACGCGGCCTCCTCGGCCGTCCCGACGTTCGCGCCGACCTCGATCCGCTTCCCGTCGGCCGAGGCGCCGCGCGCGGCCCGGAACTTCTCGAGGCGCCGCGCCTTCGCGGCGAGCACCTCGCGCTGCACCTCGTAG
>JBDIBE010000037.1:0-14876 GCA_039812785.1 Thermoanaerobaculia bacterium
GCCCGGCGGCGCATCGTCGTCGAGCGGGAGAGGCCGTCGGCGTACTCGCGGAGGCGGAAGGCGAGGTCGGAGGCGGTCTGGAAACGGTCGTCGGGCTTCTTCTCGAGGCAGCGCCGGAGGATCGGCTCGAGGTCCTCGGGGACGGGCGAGGGGTGCGGGACGGCCGAGAACGGGTCCTCGGCGAGCGTCGCGCTGAGCGTCTCGATCGCCGAGGGCTTTCGGAACGCGACCTGCCCCGTGAGCATCTCGAAGAGGACGGCGCCGAAGGCGAAGATGTCCGAGCGCTGGTCGAGCGCCTCGCCGCGCACCTGCTCGGGCGACATGTAGCGGACCGTTCCGACGACGATCCCCGAGACGGTGAGGCGCTCGGCCGTCTCGGCCTCGGGGAGCCCCTCGATGACGAGCGGGACGGCGGGCTCGACGAGCTTGGCGAGGCCGAAGTCGAGGAGCTTGGCCCTCCCGTCGCGCATGAGGAAGACGTTCTCGGGCTTCAGGTCGCGGTGGATGACGCCCGCCGCGTGCGCGGCCGCGAGCCCCTGCGCGATCTCGTTCGCCGTCGAGACGGCCGTCTTCAGCGGCAGCGGCCCGCGGTCGAGGCGGTCGCGGAGCGTCTCGCCCTCGAGGAGCTCGCTGACGAGGTACGGGACGCCGTCGTGGCTCCCGACGTCGTAGACGGCGAGGACGTTCGGGTGGCTGAGCCGCCCGACCGCCTTCATCTCGACCTCGAAGCGGCGGATCCGGTCGCCGTCGGAGGAGCCGGTGCGCGTCAGGATCTTGATCGCGACGTCGCGGCCGAGGCGCGTGTCGCGCGCGCGCCAGACCTCCCCCATCCCTCCCGCGCCGAGGCGGCTCGTGATCTCGTAGGGGCCGAGGCGTTCGCCGGGAGAGAGGGCCATCCGACCGCGGATGGTAGCTCGACGCGGGCCTTCAGAGCACGCGCCGAACGGTCCAGAAGTCCCACGCGAGCGCGGGATCGAGGAGGTACCGGAAGGGGAGCGTGAAGTGTCCCTTTTCGCCCCACCTCGGCCCCCACGAGTTGCGGAGGAGGAACCGGCGGGAGCGCGCGTCGTAGCCGACGGCGAGGACGGCGTGCCCCCCGAGGATCCGCTCGCCCCTCTTCGGCATCGGCACGCGCCCCGTGCGTCTCACCCCGGGGCTCTCGAAGCTCTCGTGGACGGAGAGGCCGAGCGTGAACGGGAAGCCCTCGGCGAGGCAGGCGCGGAGGTGGTCGAGGTCGCGCGGGACGCGGTGGTACGTCACGGCTCTCCGCCTCTTCGCGGCGTGGAAGCAGGCCCTCGGCGGGTGCTCCGCGTAGCGCTCCGGCCTCCAGGGCCAGAGGCTCTCCGGGCAGACGCCGTTCCGCGCGGCGGCCTTGTAGCCGTCGCGCAGCGAGACCGGGGAGTTCGTCCCGATCGTGTGCTCCTTCGCCCTCTCCACCCAGTAGAGGAAGAGGCGCGAGGGGAGCGGCGCCGCCTCGCCCTGACGCTTCTCGTCGTACCAGAGCGCCGCGCCGATCGCGTGCGCCGAGCAGGCGTTGAGGGGCCGCTGGTCCTGCACGGGCGGGCAGCCCGGGCGGAGGTCGACCGCCTCCGGCAGCGCGCGCCGAACGTGGCGCGGCGCGGCGTACGCGAGGTCGCGGCGGTCGGGGACGTCGGGGTGCGTGCCGTACGGCCGGGCTCTCTTCATGCGGGCCTCCCTCTGGCGGGCGCTATTCTCGCGGCGCCATGCCCGGAAAGGACAGTCCCGCCGCGCCCTGGCCGCGCCTCGACCCGGCGGAGCGGAGCGCGGCCGTCCGCGCCTTCTTCGACCGGCGCGCGCGGGTCTACGACCCGGTCGCGGACCGCGCCTACTGGGGCTTCTCCGACCGCGTCCTCCACGAGCTCCTCCGCGCCACGCTCCTCGACGGCCTCGGCGACGGCGAGGGGGTGCGGATCCTCGACGCGGGAGGAGGCACCGGGCGCTGGGCCCTCCGGCTCCTCCGCGACCTCCCGCGCGCGACGGCGGTCCTCGCCGACGTCTCCCCCGGGATGCTCGCCGTCGCGAGGAGGAAGTCGGAGCGCTCCGGCGCGCGCGGGCGCCTCGAGCTCCTCGCGCACGACCTCCACGCCCCGCTCCCGCCCCGGCTCGGCCGCTTCGACGTCGTCCTCTGCTTCCACAACGTCGCCGGGCTCGTCGCCGACCCGGCGGCGCTCGTCCGCCGCCTCGCGCGCGCCACGTCGCCCGGCGGGCGCGTCGCGCTCGTCCTGCCGAACCTCTGGCAGGCGGCCGCGAAGGCGCTGCGCGAGGGGCGCGCCGGCGAGCTCGCGCGCCTCGCGCGCCGTTTCTCGGTCCGCTACGCCGAAGGGGTCCCCGAGGTGCTCGTCTTCACGCCGTCCGTCGCGCGGCGGCTCCTCGCCTCCGCGGGCCTCGCGGACGCCTCGGTCCTCGGCTTCCCCGTGACGGTCCACCCGGAGGGGGACGACGAGGCGCTGACGCCGCGCCTCCGGGACCCCCGGCTCCTCCGCCGCCTCGTCCGCGCCGAGTCCTCGTTCTGCCTCGACGGGGAAGCCGCCGCGCGCGGGAACAACCTCCTCGCGATCGGGCGGAAGCGGGCCCGCTGAACTGGCCTGCCCGGCCGGGCTCGAACCGGCGACCCTCGGCTTAGAAGGCCGATGCTCTATCCAGCTGAGCTACGGGCAGGCGCTCGAGCGGATCGCGTTCGACTGTAGCAGGAAGCGGGGGGCGGAGAGGGCCGCGCGGTCAGCGGGATCGCGAGAGGCGCCGCCGGAGAGCCGCGGGCATCTCGGCCGGGAGGCCGCGGGCCTCCTCCTTGCCGGCTCCGTTCGCGGCCGCACGGCTCCGGGCGCGGAGCCAGTCGCGGAGGGCGACCGCGTCGGCGATCCCGGCGTCGGCGCCCGTGAGGGCGATCCGGTCGGGGTCCTCGCGGAAGGCGAGGCCGCCGACGAGGACGGCGGCCGAGGGGGCGGCCTCGCGGATGCCGGCGATCGTGCGGGCCGCCTCCGGGACGTGCCCCGCGAGGGACAGCGAGAGCGCGACCGCGTCGGGAGGCCTCTGGGAGAGGAAGCGGACGAGCGACTCGCGCGGGACGTTCGCCCCGAGCGACTCGGCCTCCCACCCCGCCTCGCGGGCGACGTCGGCGAGGAAGCGGATCCCGAGGTCGTGGAACTCTCCCTCGAGGCAGGCGAGGACGAGGCGCGGGCGCGGCCCCGGCGCGGCGCCGCCCGAGCAGGCCGAGCGCGGCAGGACCCGGCTCACGAGCGCCGTCGCGAGGTGCTCCTCGGCGATGGAGGCCTCGCCGCGCGTCCACATCAGGCCGATCTCGGCGAGGGCGGGCATCACGAGGTCGCGGACGAGGAGAGCCGTGTCGGCGCCGCGCGAACGGGCGCGGCCGACCAGCTCCTCGACGGCCGACTCGTCCCCGCCGAGGAGGGCGAGGAGGAACGGCCCCTCGAGGTCCCCGAGGGCGGGGCCGCTCTCGCGGGAGGCGAGGACTCGGCGCTTACCGGGGATCACACTCCACTCCGGTTGCGCTACGCACGGGCGACGGGCCCGGATTCCTCACGCCTTCACCTCGACCCGCGTCCCCCCCCAGACGTCGAGGACCGCCCCGGTCACGCTCGCCGAGGCCGGCGAGAGGAGGAAGAGGGCCGAGGCGGCGACGTCGAAGGCGTCGAGCTTCTCCTCGAGCGGCTTCTCGTGCGGGGACGCCGAGAGGTTGCGGGGCCGGTTGTCCGTCGAGCCCGGGCAGAGGGCGTTCACCGAGACGCCGTGGGGCCGGAGCTCCAGGGCGAGGGCCTTCGTCATCCCGACGAGGCCGAACTTGGCGGCGCAGTGGGCGACGACGTTCGCGTCGCCGGCGGTGCCGTGGATCGAGGAGACGACGAGGATCCGCCCGCGGCTCTTCTTCAGCTCCGGGAGCGCCGCGTGGACGAGGAGATAGGTCGCCTTCAGGTTCGTGTCGAGGACGCGGTCCCACTCCTCCTCGGAGAGCTTCTCGAGAGGCTTCCAGACGAAGACCCCCGCGTTGCTCACGACGGCGTCGAGGCGGCCCGTCGCCTCGACGGCGCGCGCGACGAGGCCCTCCACCTCCCCGCGCTTCGTCACGTCGGTCGGGACCCAGATCGCCCGCCCTCCCTCGCCGGCGATCGCGGCGGCGACCTCCTCGACCTGCTCCGCGGTCCGCGCCGCGAGGACGACGAAGGCCCCCTCGCGCGCGGCGGCGAGGGCGATCGCGCGGCCGATCCCGCGGCCCGCGCCCGTCACGAGCACGGTCTTCCCCTCGAGCTGCTTCGGCTGCGCCGCGGTCCCGCTCATCCCCTGCTCCTCCCCCGAAGCCGCGGAGGGCCGCGGCCCTCCCCATCGGCGGGGAGCCGGCCGCGGATGCCGTGCGCGGATCCGGCGGAGGCTAGCACGACGGAAGAGGGACGGGCGGCACCTACAATCCGCCCCGGAGGCCCACCTGAGACGACTCGCGCCCCTCGCCGCCCTCCTCCTCGCCGCCGCGCCCGCCTCGGCCGGCCCGCGGCTCGAGGCGCGGAGCGTCGCCGCCCCGGGGCTTGCCGAGCCGGTTCGCGTCGTCGTGCAGCTCCCGCCGGGCTACGACGCGAGCCCCTCCCGGCGCTTCCCCGTCCTCTACTTCCTCCACGACGGCTTCGGCGACGAGAACGTCCTCGCCGACCGGGGCCTCGCCGCCCGCCTCGACGCGGAGATGGCCGCGGGGCGGATCCCCGAGGCGATCGTCGTCTCTCCCCGCGGCGTCGGCACCTGGTTCACCGACGCGCACGACGGGAGCGCCCCCTACGGCGCCTTCCTCGACGCCTCGCTCGTCCCGTTCGTCGACGGCGCCTACCGGACCCTCCCGCGCCGCTCGGCCCGGGCCGCGGGCGGCATCTCGATGGGCGGCTACGGCGCCGTCCGGTGGGCGCTCCGCGCTCCCGGCCTGATCGCGGCCGCGGGAGGCCTCTCTCCGGCCGTCCAGCAGCTCGCCCGGCGCTCGGCGGGCGACCTGCCGTTCTTCATCCGCCCCTCCTTCCTCCGCGTCTTCGGCGAGGCGCGGACGAGCGGCGCCTACAGGAAGCAGGACCTCGCGTCGATCCTCCTCGACGATCCGGGCCTCGCCCCCCGGGCGCCCGGGCTCCTCCTCCGCTGCGGCACGGAGGACGAGTACCGCCTCTCGGACGTCTCCTCGTTCCTCCACCGGCTCTTCAACGTCCTCGGCGGGAGGAGCACGCTCGTCCTCGAGGCGGGGACCCATTCGTGGACCTACTGGCGCACCTCCTTCCTCCCCTTCGCGAAGGACCTCCTGGCGCGCCTCGACCCGGCGGAGGAGGCGCGGTGAGCCGGCCGCGCCTCGTCCTCTTCGACGTCGACGGGACGCTCCTCTCCTCGGGGCGGCGCGGCCTCGACGCGTTCTCGGAGGCGCTCCGGCGGACCTTCGGGACGGCCGGCGACGTCGCCGCCTATCGCTTCGAGGGGAAGCTCGACCCGGTGATCGTCGCGGACCTGATGGGGGCCGCGGGCGTTCCCGCCGACGTCGTCGAGGCGCGCCGCCCCGCCGCCCTCGCGCTCTACCTCGACCTCCTCGAGGAGGCGCTCTCCGCCGAGCCCCCGGCGCTCAAGCCCGGCGCCGCCGAGCTCGTCGGCCGCGTCGCCGCCTCCCCCTCGGCCGTCCCGGCGCTCCTGACGGGCAACGTCGCCCGCGGCGCGAGGATCAAGCTCTCGGCGGCCGGCCTCTGGGACCGCTTCCGGTTCGGGGTCTTCGGCGACGAGGCGAGCCGCCGCGTCGACCTCGGCCCCATCGCCCTCGCCCGCGCCCTCGAGACGACCGGGCGCCCCTACACCCCCGAAGAGACCGTCGTCGTCGGCGACGCCCGGGCCGACGTCGAGTGCGGGCGTGCGATCGGCGCGCGCGTCGTCGCCGTCGCCACCGGACGGACGAGCGCCGCCGAGCTCCGCGCCGCGGGCGCCGACGCCGTCTTCGACAGCTTCGCCGACGTGCCGTCGGCGCTCGAGGCCATCCTTGATTGAAGCCGCCCTCCTCCTCGCCCTCGCCTCGGCCTCGCCCGCACCGCCGAAGCTTCCCGGCCCGCCGCTCGACCTCTCGAGGCCGCCCGTCCACGACGTGACGATGACCGTCGACGTCGGCCCGGCCCGCGACGTCCTCACGCTCCTCGCCGGAGGCGCCGACGCCCCGGCGGCGCTCCGGAGGCTGCGGGCCTCGCGCGCCGTCGCCGTCGCGCTCTCGCGGGCCGGCGGGAACCCCGAGGACGTCTTCGGGCGGTTCGTCTCCGTGGCCGCCGGCACGCCCGACCCGCTCCTTTCCGGATACGCGAAGCGGGCCGCCGCCTTCAACAGGCTGCTCGACGCCCTCGAGACGGACGGCACGTCGCTCGCGATGGTCCAGGCGCGTCGCGTCGCCGCGCTCCTCCCGCCTTCGCCGCGCGTCACCGCGCGGCTCCGGGTCGTGCCGCTCTTCGCCCTCTCCGGCTTCGACGACGTCGTCGTCGAGGACGACGGCGAGACGACCTGGCTCTTCGCCGACCTGCCGCGCCTCATTCCCGAGGGGGGGACCGACTTCGTCCCCCGCGAGGTGATCCTCGGCCTCCTCCGCTCCGCGGGGAACGAGTCGTGGAAGAAGCTCTTCCGGCCGTTCCGCTCCTCGCCCGCCTGGAACGAGGCCCCCTCCGCGGGGTTCGACGCGCTCCTCGCCCGCACCGTCGCCGAGGGGCCCGCCACGATGTTCCTCTTCGCCGACGAGTTCTACCCGCTCGGCACGATGTTCGATGAGCCGATCGGCCGCAGCTTCGAGCGGTGGAACGCGGCCTCGGAGGCGCTCCTCGACCCGAAGGCGACCGAGGAGACGAAGCGGACGGCCCTCGCCGCCGTGGACAGCCCCGGCGACTTCTGGGCCCGCCACGTCGCGGTCGTCGGCGCGAAGGTCACGGAGACGATCCTCCAGCGGGCCGGGAACGAGCGCTTCCTCGAGGCGCTCGCCGCGGGCCCCCGCGCCGTCGCCGCGCTCTACCTCGAGGTGACCCGGAAGACGAAGGAGCCCGCCTTCGGCAGGGCGGCCCGGAAGGCGCTCGAGACGAAGGCCGCGGGGAGCTGAGCGCGCGCCCGGCTCAGAGCCCGGCGCAGCAGGGGGCGTGGCAGCGGTCGTAGACCGAGCCGCGCTGGGCGGGGGTGAAGCCGGCGTCGCGGATGAGGGCGACCATGTCGTCGCGCGTCATCCGGTTGTGAGCCCCGGCCGCGGCCACGACGTTCTCCTCGATCATGATCGAGCCGAGGTCGTCGGCCCCGAAGAAGAGCGAGACCTGCCCGATCTTCTTCCCCTGCGTCACCCACGAGCCCTGGACGTGCGGGACGTTGTCGAGGAAAAGGCGCGAGAGGGCGAGCAGGCGGAGGTAGTCGTGCCCCGTCGCGAGCTCGACCGTCCCGTCGAGGGCCGTGTTCTCCTCCTGGAACGTCCAGGGGATGAACGCCGTGAACGACTCGTTCCCCTCCGAGAGGGAGGCGTCCTGGATGCGCCGCACGACGTCGAGGTGGGCGACGCGCTCGGCGTACGTCTCGCCGACGCCGAACATCATCGTCGCCGTCGTCGGCATCCCGAGCCGGTGCGCCTCCCGGTGGACCTCGGCCCACTTCTCCGTCGGCGCCTTCGCGAGCGCCCAGATCCGCTTCCTCACGCCGTCCTCGAGGAGCTCCGCCCCTCCGCCGGGGACCGACATGAGCCCGGCGTCCTTCAGGCGCGCGAGGACGTCGGCGAGGGGGGCCTTCTCCTTCTTGGCGAGGAAGAAGATCTCCGGGGCCGAGAAGGCGTGGCGGTGGATGCGCGGGTAGCGGTCGCGGAGGAAGGAGAGCAGCTCCTCGTAGAACGAGAACGGAAGGTCGGCGTGGACGCCCCCCTGGAGGAGGACCCCCGTGCCGCCGAGGGCGAGCGTCTCCTCGACCTTCGCGCCGATCTCCGGAAGCGGCAGGACGTAGGCGTCCTCGTCGCCCGCCTTCCGGTAGAAGGCGCAGAAGCTGCACCTGTAGATGCAGACGTTCGTGTAGTTGATGTTCCGGTCGACCTGGTAGGTCGCCGTCCCGCCCGGGTGGAGGCGGCCGCGGACGGCCGCGGCCGCGGCCCCGAGCTCGAGGAGGGGCGCCTCCTCGAGGAGGAGGACGGCCTCGGCGGGGGTGATGCGCGCGCCTGCGACGGCCCGGTCGAGGACCTTCGCGGCGCGGAGCGAGCCCCCGAGGCCGGGAGCCGGGGGGCTCTCGAGGAATCCGGCGGATGCGGAAGACATCAGTTGAAGGACCTCGGGACGAGCGGCACGCCGGAGAACGGGGGAAGGTCGGGCGAGGGGATCAGCCCGTGCGCCGCCGCCCGGCGGTAGAACTCGGCGAGGCCGCGCTCGTCGTCCTCGTCGAGGTCGTGGTGGAGGTTCGACTCGAGGTACTCGCCCATCGTCCTCCGGTCGAGGCCCGTCCGGGCCGCGGCCGCGTCGACGATCTCGCCCATCCGGTGACGCGCGTAGTCGCGCGACCAGAGGAACGGCTCGGGCGCCAGGTCGCGCCGGACGGCCCAGACCGCGGTGACGAGCGGGAGGCCCGTGAGGCGGTTCCACCCCTCGGCGAGGTCGAGGACCCGGTACGTGTCGAGGCGCGCGGTGAGCGCCGGGTCGCCGATGAGGAGCGCGGCGTCGGAGGTCGCGAGCATCCGGCCGAGGTCGGGGTGGGCGCGGTGGTACTCGGGCTCGACGCCGTAGAGGTCGGAGAGGAGGACCCGGACGACGGCGGCCGACGAGCGCGAGCTCGAGTCGAGGGCGACCGTCCGGACCTCCTCGAAGGGGAGCCGTGAGACGAGGAGGACGCTCCTCACCCGGTCGTACGCGGCGATGCCGACGCCCCGGACGATCCTCACGCCCGGGATCCTCCCCGCCTCGATCGCCGGGATGATCCCCGCCTGGACCTCGCCGCGCGCGAGCCGGTCGGCGCAGGCGGACGGCACGTCGGTGATCGGGAGGAACCCCTCGACCGCCCCCTTCAGGAAGCCCCACGTGACGGGCCAGGCGTTCGTGAAGTCGACGACGGAGACGGGGATCGCGGGCGTCATGTCCACGCCGATCTTACGACGCCGGCAAAGGCGCGGACTCGGGCGACAATCCCGGCGTGAACGAGCCGGCGCTCCTCGTCTCCGTCGTGATGCCGTGCCTGAACGAGGCCGAAACGCTCGAGCGGTGCGTCCGCCGCGCCCTCGGGGCGATCGAGGCCTCGGGCCTGCCGGGCGAGGTCCTCGTCGCCGACAACGGCTCGACGGACGGCTCGCAGGAGATCGCGCGCCGCGCCGGGGCGCGCGTCGTCGACGTCCCCGAACGGGGCTACGGCGCCGCGCTCCTCGGCGGCATCGCGGCGGCACGCGGGCGGCACGTCGTCATGGGCGACGCCGACGACTCGTACGACTTCGGCGAGGTCCCCGCGTTCGTCGCGAGGCTCGAGGAGGGGAACGACCTCGTCATGGGCTCGCGCTTCCGCGGCCGGATCGAGCCGGGAGCGATGCCCTTCCTCCACCGCTGGCTCGGGAACCCCGTCCTCTCCTTCCTCGGGCGGCTCTTCTTCCGCGTCCCGACCTCCGACTTCCACTGCGGCATTCGCGGGTTCCGGAAGGAGGCCGTCGAGCGCATCGGCCTGAAGACGACGGGGATGGAGTTCGCGAGCGAGATGGTCGTCAAGGCCGCCCTCTTCGGCCTGAAGATCGCCGAGATCCCCGTGACGCTCCGGAAGGACGGCCGCTCCCGCCCGCCGCACCTCCGGACGTGGCGCGACGGCTGGCGGCACCTCCGCTTCCTCCTCCTCTATTCGCCCCGCTGGCTCTACCTCTGGCCGGGGCTCCTCCTCGTCCTCCTCGGCGCGTCCCTCCTCGCCTGGCTCTTCCCGGGGCCGCGGCGCGTCGGCGCCGCGACGCTCGACGTCCACGCGATGCTCGGCGCGGCCGTCATGGTCCTCGTCGGCGTCGAGGCGATCACCTTCGGCCTCCTCGCGAAGGTCTTCGCGGCGACCGAGGGGCTCCTCCCTCCCGACCCGCGCGTCTCGCGCCTCCCGACGCTCGAGACGGGGCTCGTCGCGAGCGTCGCCCTCCTCGCGGCGGGGGCCGCGCTCTGCGGCCTCGTCGTCCGCGACTGGGCGGCGTCGGCCTTCAGCCACCTCGACTACTCCGTCTCGATGCGGAAGATGATCCCGGGCGCGCTCCTCCTCGTCCTCGGCGCCCACGGCCTCCTCTCCTCGTTCTTCCTCTCGATCCTCCAGCTGAAGCGGCGCTGAGAGGGACGAGGGAGCGAACCAGGGAGGGAACGAAGAGCCGGTCGCACCATTTCCCCGTGCCGCTCGAATCGCGTGCGAGAGGGGTGCCCCACGGACGTCTCGATCCACGAGAAGGGCAGTCAGCCGGGAGCCGCTCGGTGTTCTCCTCCGGTTGACGCGCTCGGCCATGCCCCGGCCGCGGGAGGGGCGGGACGTCTCGCGAGCCGACTCGAGCACGGCCGGGGACCCGCTCGGTTCCGCAAGCAGGTCGCCGGATCAGGCGCGCGCGCTGTTTGACGAGCGCAGCGAGGAGTTCGCGCGCGCCCCGGCGGCCCGCGCAGCGGGACCGTTGCGGGTCGGCCGCGCGCAGCCGGAGGCCGTGAGACGCCCCGCCCCGACCAAGGCCCCGGCGGAATCGACGGGAGCCCCGATCCGCGTCGGGGCTCCCTCTCCTCCTACCCGGCCGACATGGACGAGAGGAATTCCTGGTTCGTCTTCGTCTTCTCGAGGCGCTCGAGGAGGAGCTCCATCGACTCGACCGTCGAGAGCGGCGTGAGGACCTTGCGGAGGATCCAGACGCGGTTGAGCTCCGCCTTCTCGATGAGGAGCTCCTCCTTCCGGGTCCCCGACTTGTTGATGTCGATGGACGGGAAGACGCGGCGGTCGACGAGCCGGCGGTCCAGGTGGATCTCCATGTTGCCCGTCCCCTTGAACTCCTCGAAGATGACGTCGTCCATCCGCGAGCCGGTGTCGATGAGGGCCGTCGCCATGATCGTGAGCGAGCCCCCCTCCTCGACGTTGCGCGCCGCGCCGAAGAAGCGCTTCGGCTTCTGGAGCGCGTTCGCGTCGACGCCGCCGGAGAGGACCTTTCCCGAAGGCGGGCAGGTCGTGTTGTAGGCGCGCGCGAGGCGCGTGATCGAGTCGAGGAGGATGACGACGTCGCGCTTGTGCTCGACGAGGCGCTTGGCCTTCTCGATGACCATCTCGGCGACCTGGACGTGGCGCGTCGCCGGCTCGTCGAACGTCGAGCTGATGACCTCGCCCTTCACCGACCGCTGCATGTCGGTGACCTCCTCGGGCCGCTCGTCGATGAGGAGGACGATGAGCGTCACCTCGGGGTGGTTCGTCGTGACGGAGTTCGCGAGGGCCTGCAGGAGCATCGTCTTGCCGGTCCGCGGGGGGGCGACGATGAGGCCGCGCTGCCCCTTGCCGACCGGGGCGATCAGGTCGAGGACGCGCGAGGACATGTTCGGCGTCTCGAGGCGGATCCGCTCCTGCGGGTAGAGCGGCGTGAGGTTGTCGAAGAGGATCTTCTCGCGGGCGACGTCGGGGTGCTCGAAGTTGACCGCCTCGACCTTGATGAGGGCGAAGTAGCGCTCCCCCTCCTTCGGCGGGCGGATCTGCCCCGAGATCGTGTCGCCCGTCCGAAGGCCGAACTTCCGGATCTGGGAGGGCGAGACGTAGATGTCGTCGGGGCCGGCGAGGTAGTTGTACTCGGGGGCGCGCAGGAACCCGAACCCGTCCGGCAGGACCTCGAGGACCCCTTCCGAGAAGATGAGGCCCATCCGCTCGGTCTGCGCCTGCAGCACCTTGAAGATGAGCTCCTGCTTGCGGAGCGCCGCCGCGCCCTCCACGTCGAGCTCCTGCGCGATCTTCAGGAGCTGCGGCATCGGGGTGTTGTGCAGCGTCCGGATGTCGAGCATCGGCTGGCTCTCGGCGTCCGGCGAGAGAGCCTCGTCCACGTCGTTCGGGAGCTCGTTCGGGTCGATCGTCGGGTTGACGTAGTCGGTGCCGGGGACCTTGCGGCGGGGCATCAGGACTCCTTCTGTGTCGGTCCCGGCGGCACCGCGGGCGCGGCGCCCTCCCGGGCCCTTCCGGTGAGCCGGTCCTTGAGAAGACGGCCTAGGGTGGGAAGATTTTCGCCTGTTTCGGACGAAACGGGCAGGAGGGGGCGTTCGGAATCCTCGAACTCCGCGGCGAGGGCCCGCCTCTGGCGGACCCGCTGCGACGATTTCACCGCGTCCCACTTCGTCGCGGCGACGACGGTCGGGACGCCGGCGTTCCGGAGGAAGAGGGCCATGGAGCGGTCCGACTCCTGGGGGCCGAGGCGGGAGTCGACGAGGAGGAGGGCGAGGTCGGGCCGGCGCTCTCCCGTCAGGAGCTCCTCGATGAGCTCCGAGAACTTCTCCCGCGAGGAGCGCGCGGCCTTCGCGTAGCCGTAGCCGGGGCAGTCGACGACGTGGAAGGCGTCGTCGACCCGGTACCAGTGGAGCGCCTGCGTCCGGCCGGGGGTCTGCGAGACCCGCGCGACCTTCGTCGCGAGGAGGGCGTTGAGGAGGCTCGACTTGCCGACGTTCGACCGGCCGAGGACGACGACGGCCGGCAGCGGCATCCCCTTCGGCCGCTCGCCGGCCCGGTGGGCCGGCAGCTCGAGCCTCACGGACTTGCCGAGCGGACTCTTCACGGCGACCGCTCTCGCGGCCGGCGGCGTCCGGGGGACGGTCGGGTCGTGTCGTGCCATGAGTTCCTGGGAGCGAAGGGTTTCCGGCCGCGCCCGGGCGGGCCCGGCCGGGAGGTCAGTGAGCGAGGTTCGAGGGGGGCGCCGTCTCGGTGGCGGCGGGGACGGCCTTCGGCGCCGTCGCGACCGGGATCGTCTCGAGGGCGAGCCGGACGACCTCGTCGACGTCGTCGACGAGGTGGGTCTCGAGGACGTTCCGGATCTCCTCCGGGATGTCGTCGAGGTCCTTCTCGTTCTCGCGGGGGAGGACGATCGTCGTGATGCCGGCGCGGTAGGCGGCGAGGAGCTTCTCCTTGATGCCGCCGACGGGGAGGACCTTGCCGCGGAGCGTGATCTCGCCGGTCATGGCGAGGTCCTTGCGGCAGGGGATGTTCGTCACCGCGGAGAGGATCGAGGTCGCCATCGTGATCCCGGCCGAGGGGCCGTCCTTCGGGATCGCTCCCTCCGGGATGTGGACGTGGATGTCCTTCTTCTCGTAGAAGTCGGGGTCCGCGCCGTAGAGCTCGGCGCGGCTCCTGACGTAGGAGAGGGCCGCGCGGGCCGACTCCTGCATGACGTCGCCGAGCTGGCCCGTCAGCACGAGGTTCCCCTTGCCGCGCATGAGCGTCGTCTCGATGTGGAGGACGTCGCCCCCCGCCTCGGTCCAGGCGAGGCCGGTCGAGAGGCCGACCTCGGCCTTCTCTCCCTTCTTGGCGGGGCGGTGCTTGGGCTTGCCGAGGAAGTCGGGGAGGTTCTCGGAGGTGACCGTGATCCCCTCCTTCGCCGCCCCCGACTCGTCCGCGACGACCTTGCGGGCGATCTTCCGGCAGACCGAGGCGATCTCGCGCTCGAGGTTCCTCACGCCCGCCTCGCGGGTGTACTTCTCGATGAGGCCGTAGATCCCGGAGTCGTCGAAAGCGGCCTGCGCGGGCGTCAGGCCGTTCTCCTTCACCTGCTTCGGGACGAGGAACTGCCGCGCGATCGCGAGCTTCTCGTTTGGCGTGTAGCCGGAGAGGCTGATGATCTCCATCCGGTCCTTCAGCGCGGGCGGGATCGGGTGGATCACGTTCGCCGTCGCGATGAACATGACCTTCGAGAGGTCGTACTCGACGTCGAGGTAGTGGTCGACGAAGGCGTGGTTCTGCTCGGGGTCGAGGACCTCGAGGAGCGCCGCGGACGGGTCGCCGCGGAAGTCCATCGACATCTTGTCGACCTCGTCGAGGAGGAAGACGGGGTTGACCGTCCCCGCCTTCTTCATGAGCTGGATGATCTGGCCGGGGAAGGCGCCGATGTACGTCCGCCGATGGCCGCGGATCTCGGCCTCGTCCCTCACGCCGCCGAGGCTGAGCCTCACGAACTTGCGGTTGAGCGAGCGGGCGATCGACTTGGCGAGGGAGGTCTTGCCGACGCCGGGGGGGCCGGCGAAGCAGAGGATCGACCCCTTCGTCTCGGTGACGAGCTGGCGGACCGCGAGGAACTCGAGGATCCGCTCCTTGACCTTCTCGAGCCCGTAGTGGTCCTCGTTGAGGACCTTCTCGGCGTTCCGGATGTCCTTCGACTCGCGCGAGGCCTTCTTCCACGGCACGTTCACGAGCCAGTCGATGTAGTTCCTCGAGACCGTCGCCTCGGCCGAGACGTTCGGCATCGCCTCGAGCCTCTTCAGCTCGGCGACCGCCTTCTCCTTGACCTCCTTCGGCATCCCGGCGCTCTCGACCTTCTGCCGGAGCTCCTCGAGCTCGTCGGACTTGTCGTCCTTCCGCCCCAGCTCCTGGTGGATCGCCTTGATCTTCTCGTTGAGGTAGTACTCCTTCTGGGCCCGCTCCATCTGCTTCTTGACCTTGTTGTTGATCCGGCGATCGATGTTGATCTTCTCGATCTCGATCTCCAGCAGGTCCTGCAGCTTCTGGAGGCGCTCCAGGGGGCTCACCGTCTCGAGGAGGGCCTGCTTCTCGGGCGTCGGGATCGACGCCGGGAGGTGGCCCGCGAGCATGTCGGCGAAGACGTCGGGGTCGTCGAGGGAGAGGGAGGCGAGGAGCCCCTCGTAGGCGAGCTGGTGGGAGAGCTTGGCGTACTGCTCGAAGACGCCGAGCACCTTCTG